>JBOGGH010000447.1:0-3020 GCA_050743905.1 Acidimicrobiales bacterium | reverse complement strand
CCCGGAACCTGGCCAGGACGTGCCGGGCGCGCTACCCGGCCCTGCTCCCCGAGGTCGACACCACCGCCGCCGCCCGGGACATGGACCGGATCCGCCTGGCGCTCGGCGCCCGCACGATCAGCTACTGGGGCCTCTCCTACGGGACCGTGCTCGGCTCGGTCTACGCGCACCTCTTCCCGGGCCACGTGCGGGCCATGGTCCTCGACGGCGCGGTCACAGCCACCCAGCCGCTGGCCGCCCAGGCCCGGGCCGAGGCCCCGGCGGTCGCCGCCTCCCTCCACCACTTCCTCGCCACCTGCGGCGGCGAGTCGCCGTGCCCGCTCGGCCCGAGCCCGGCCGCCGCCTACCGGCGCCTGGCGACGCGCCTCGAACGCTCGCCCGTGGTGACATCCGGCGGCCGGCTCACCGTGGGCGACCTGGCCACGGCCACGCTCTTTGCCCTGAGCGTGCCGCGCTTCGCCCCGGGCTTCCCCACAGCGCTGGTCCAGGCGGCGGCCGGGGACGGGGGCCCGCTCCGGGAGCTGGCCCTCGGCTTTGAGCAGGATCTGGACGGCCGGTCGCTGGTGGGCGCCGAGTGGACGTACGCCTGCAACGACGCTCCCGCCCACCCCGGCCCGGCCGCCGCCGCACGCCTGGCCCGCTCGCTGGCGGCCACCGACGGGCTGCTCGGCGCCTACACCGTCACCTACGACCTCGGCGGCTGCCTGGCCTGGCCGGCACCGTCACGGCCGGTGACGGCCCTCCACGTGGACGGCGGCCCCCGCATCCTGGTCATCGGGAACACCGGCGACCCGAACACGCCCCACTCGGCTGCCGTCCGGCTCACCCGCACCCTGGGCCGGGCCACGCTCCTGACCTGGCACGGGTGGGGCCACACCTGGCTCCTCAACGGCTCGGGCGACGCCTGCATGCGACAGGCGGTGGTGGCGTACCTCGTGGACGGCCGCCCGCCGGGCCGCGGCGCGAGCTGCCGGTAGGCGGCCGTGCGCTCCGTCTGCGTCTTCTGCGGCTCCAGCCCCGGTGGCCGTCCCGAGTACGCGGCCGACGCCGCGGCGCTCGGGACGCTGCTCGCCCGCCGCGGCCTGCGCCTCGTCTACGGCGGCGCCCACGTGGGCACGATGGGCGCCCTGGCCGACGCCGCCCTGGCCGCCGGCGGCGAGGTGGTGGGCGTGATCCCCGGCCACATGGCCCGGGAGGAGGTGGCCCACGGCGGCCTCACCGAGCTGCGGGTGGTGGGCACCATGCACGAGCGCAAGGCCACCATGGCCCGCCTGGCCGACGGGTTCGTGGCCCTGCCCGGCGGCCTGGGCACCCTGGACGAGCTGGCCGAGATCCTCACCTGGGCCCAGCTCGGCCTGCACGCCAAGCCCGTGGGCCTGCTCGACCGTCACGGCTTCTTCGACCCGCTCCTGCGCTTCCTCGACGGCGCGGTGGCCGACGGGTTCGTGCGGGCGCACCACCGGGACCTCCTCCTGACCGGGCGTGCGCCGGAGCCGCTGCTCGAGGCCATGGCCGTCCGGCAGGCAGCGGCCGGCTGACCGGCGCCGGGCGGCGCTACTCCGCCGCGTCGGCCAGGGCCTCGGCCAGCGTGGGGTGGACCAGCATGCTCTCCACCAGGTCGTGGACCCTCAGGCCGGCGGTGACCGCCACCGCCAGCACCGAGATCAGCTCGGCCGCCCGCTGCCCCACGATCGACCCGCCCAGCACCACGCCGGTGGCCGGGTCCGACACGATCTTGACGAACCCCCGCGGGTCGTTGTCGATGAGGGCCCGGGCGCTGGCGGCGAAGGGCACCTTGGTCACCCGGATCTTGCGCCCCTCGGCGAAGGCGTCCGCCTCCGCCAGGCCCACGTCGGCGATCTCCGGCTCGGTGAAGATGGCGGAGGCCGCCTTGTCGTAGTTCAGGTGGCGGTGGGCCACGCTGTGGCCGCCGAGCACGTGCTCCGCCACTTTCCGCCCCTGCATGGAGGCCACCGAGGACAGCGGCAACTTCCCCGAGAGGTCGCCGGCGGCGTAGACGTGGGGGACGGTGGTCTGGCAGTGGTGGTTGACCACCACGTAGCCGGCGGGATCCACGGCCACCCCGGCGCCCTCCAGCCCGAGGCCCTCGGCGTTCGGGACCGACCCGACCGCCAGCAGGGCGTGCGAGCCGTGCACCACCCTGCCGTCGTCGCAGCGCACGGTCACGCCGTCGGCGGTGCGGTCCGCGCCCACGGCGCGGGCGCCCTTGAGCAACCGGACCCCCCGGCGCAGGAACGTGTCCTCCAGCACCGCCGCCACCTCCGGGTCCTTGGTGGGCAGCACCTGCTGGCGGCTGACGATCAGGGTGACCTCCGAGCCCAGCGAGGCGAACATGTGGACGAGCTCCACGCCGGTGACGCCGGACCCTATGACCACCACGTGCTCCGGCAGCACCTTAGGCGGGTAGGCGTCACGGGTGGAAAGCAGGCGGTCGCCGTCCAGCGCCGCCCAGGCGGGGATGCGCGGGCGGCTGCCGGTGCTGAGGAGCACGGCGTCGGCCGGGAGCTCGCGGGTCCCCTCCGCCGTCTCGGCCACCACCAGGTCGGGCCCCTCCAGGCGGCCGGTGCCCCGGACCAGCTCCACCTGCTGGCTCTCGAGGATCGAGACGGTGGACTCCTCCAGGTGCTCGGTGATGGACCCGATGCGGTGCCGGAGCCGCTCGGGGTCCACCCGGCCGTCGGTGCCCGAGAGGCCCATGCCCGAGGCCCGGCCCAGGAAGGACACCGCGCCGCCGGCGGCGATCATGGCCTTCGAGGGGATGCAGTCCCACAGGTTGGCGGCGCCGCCGATAACGTCGCGCTCCACCACCGTGACCTCCACGCCGGCCCGGGCGGCGTGCATCGCCGCCTGGCTCCCGGCCGGCCCCCCGCCCACGACCACGAACCGCATGCGCACCTCCCGCTCCGGGGGACAGGGGAACCGTCGGTCCCAGGCTACGCGCCGTCGCGGCGCGGGCGTCCAGGGCAGTGGGCGGCGGGCGGGGCGTCGCGGCGCGGCGG
>JBOGGH010000446.1:0-3025 GCA_050743905.1 Acidimicrobiales bacterium | reverse complement strand
GCGCCGGGGGGCGCACGCGGCGTCCGGCAGCTCGGGGTCGGGCTCGGTGACGGTGCCCATGCAGGGCACCATCGTCAAGGTCCTCGTCACCGAGGGCGAGACCGTCGAGATCGGCCAGGGCATCTGCATCCTGGAGGCCATGAAGATGGAGAACTCGGTGAGCGCCGAGAAGGCGGGGGTCGTGAAGGAGATCCGGGTGTCCCCCGGCGACTCGGTGGGCGGCGGCGACGTGATCGCGGTCATCGAGTGACCGCCCACCGGGACCCGGCTGCCGGCGGCGGACCGGCGGCGGCCAAGGCGGCCACCCGGGAGGCCGTGTCCTCGGACCTGGCGTCGCTGGTGGCGCTGAGCCACGGGATCCACGACCACCCCGAGACCTGCTACGAGGAGCGCTGGTCCGCTGCCGCGGTGGCCGGCGCGCTGCGGGACGGCGGGTTCGACGTGACCGAGGGCGTGTGCGAGCTGCCCACCGCCCTCTCGGCACGGGCCGGCTCGGGGCCGCTGGTGGTGGCCGTCTGTGCCGAGTACGACGCGCTCCCCGAGGTGGGCCACGCCTGCGGCCACAACGTCATCGCCGCCAGCGCGGTCGGCGCCGGGCTGGCCCTGGCCCGGGTGGCCGACGACCTGGGCCTGACGGTGCTGGTGCTGGGCACGCCGGCCGAGGAGGGCGGCGGCGGGAAGGTGCACATGCTGGAGCGGGGCGCCTTCGAGGGCGTCCACGCGGCGATGATGGTCCACCCGTGGCCCAACGAGCGTCTGGAGCCCACGTGCCTGGCCGTCGCCCACTTCGACGTGCACTTCGGCGGGAAGCCGGCCCACGCCTCCGCCTCGCCCTGGGAGGGCGTGAACGCCCTGGACGCCATGACCGTGTCCCAGGTGGCCGTGGGGCTCCTCCGCCAGCAGCTCCCCCCGGGGGACCAGGTCCACGGCGTGGTGCTCGAAGGCGGCACGGCGGCCAACGTCATCCCGGCCTCGGTGACCGGCCGCTACATGTGCCGGTCCCGCACGCTGGACGGGCTGGAGGCGCTCGAGCCCCGGGTCAGGGCGTGCTTCGAGGCCGGCTCGGTGGCCACCGGCACCACCCTCTCCTACGAGGAGCTCTCGCCCGCCTACTCGCACATGGAGAGCGACCCGGGCCTGCTCGCCGCCTACCGCGCCAACGCCGAGGCCCTGGGCCGCCGGTTCACCCTGGACGACGAGGGCGCCCCGCGGCCCACCGTCTCCACCGACATGGCCAACGTCTCGCTCGCCGTGCCCACCATCCATCCGCTCATCGCCGTGGACGCCCGTGGCTCGGTGAACCACCAGGCCGAGTTCGCCGACGCCTGCGTGACGCCCTCGGCCGACGACGCCGTGCGGGACGGCGCCGTCGCCCTCTCGTGGACCGCGGTCGACGCGGCCACCGACCCGGAGCTGCGGGAGCGCCTGCTCAGCCGAGCTGCCTGAGCACCCGCCACTGCGAGGTCCGGCTGATCCTCCCCACGGCGTAGGTGCCGCGCCGCACCCGCACCGCCCAGCCGCGGTCGTGCTCGTAGGCCAGCGCGTCGGCCACCGCTTTCCGTGGGTACGCCGAGCCCACGCTCAGGCCGCGGGCCTCGATGGCCGCCAGCACCTCCCCCACCGCCAGCGGCCTCCCGGCGCGGAGCAGCGTGGCCAGTGCCGCCCGGCGGAGGGGGCGACCCCGGAGCGGGTCGGATCCGCCGGCCGATGTCCGCGGGGGCCGCACCACGAGAGGCAGGATCTGCTCCACGGCGGGGCACGGTACGGCGCGGCTGTGACGGCCGGGGTGCGCCATGATGCGGGGATGATCCTGGAGCACGCGGTCCTCGACGTCGACCCCACGCGGGCGGCGGCGTTCGAGTCGGCCTTCGCCGACGCCAAGCGCATCATCGCCGCCTCCGGCGGCTTCCGCTCGCTCCGGCTCTCGCGGTGCGTGGAGCGACCAGGCCGGTACCTGCTGCTCGTGGAGTGGGCCACGCTCGACGACCACGTCGAGGGGTTCCGCGGCTCGGGCGCCTACGAGGAGTGGCGGCGCATGCTGCACCACTTCTACGACCCCATGCCCGAGGTCGAGCACTTCGAGGTGATCGAGACGGCCTGAGCCGGGGGCCGGGGAGGCCCGCCTCCCGGTTGATGGGTCGTTCCGCGTCCCGGCGAAATCGCAGAACCCCAGCTCACGGGGTTGCGCTCGGGAGCGATGCGACCCGCGTTCTCCCAGCTCAACGGCTTTCGCCGAGACGCGGAACCGGGTGGTGTCCCCGAGCCCCGCTCGGACCGGCGGCGCGGGGCCGTCGCTCTAGACGATTGATTCCAAGGGGTCGGACCCGGACCCGGCCACTTGGAAAATTTCCGCTGTTTTCCAAGTAAAATGACTATATCCTTGGAGTATGAGCGGTATTTCTCAAGGAAGTCTCCCCTTCGAGGAGACGGCATTCGAGTGGCAGGGGCGCCCGGTGACGGCGTCGGTGCCACCGATGCTCGCTGGCCTGATAGTGGAACTTCCCGAGCCGGTGGCGCGCTCGACGGAGAAGGCCATCGCCGCCGTCGAGCGATCGAGTGGCCAGCTACCGGTGGCCTGGGAACCCCTGGCCAGGCTCCTGCTCCGCTCGGAGGGAGTCGCCAGCTCGGCATTCGAGCAGATCCGTGCCCCGCTCGAAGAGGTCGCCGCGGCCGAGGTCGTGCCGCTGATGACCGGCCCCTCGGCATGGGTCGCCGACAACCTGGCCGTCGTGGCAGCGGCGGTCGAGTCGGCCCGGCACGACGCGCTGACCATCGATGCCCTCCTCGGATGGCACCGCCGCCTCATGGACCACACCACGCAGCAACTCGACCCGAACCTGATCGGAGAATTCCGTGACCGTCCGGTTTGGGTGGGTGGCCGCTCACCAACCGAGGCCGCATACGTCGCGCCGCCCCACGAGCTCGTCCCTGCCCTGATGGACGACCTCGTCACGTTCGCCAACGCCGAGGGCCTGGACGTCGTCACGCAGGCGGCCATCGTGCACGCCCAGTTCGAGTCGATCCA
>JBOGGH010000445.1:0-3028 GCA_050743905.1 Acidimicrobiales bacterium | reverse complement strand
ACCCCGGCCCGCGCGCTGCGTCGCCGCGCCGTCGCGGTGGAGGGGCGGGCCGAGCTGCGCGACGCCACCACCGTCCGGCTCGACCGCGCCACGCTGCTGGCGCCGCTCGAGCGCGCCCTGAGGGCGCTCGCCTGCGGGATGGTGCTGCTGGCCGGGGCGCTGGCGCTGGCGCGGCTCACCGGATGACGGCGGGCGGGCGCCCACCACGGCGCCCGGGGGCCCGCCGGACGTGGGGCCGTCCCGCGGTTGCGGCGCGTTCCACTTGCTTCAACCACCTACAACGGTTCTGCAACCGACGCGCCACCGAACGATCGTTTTGAGTGGTGGAGGCCCCCACCAGCATGTTGAATGGAAGGCGTAGGGGGACGAGGCCGGTCCGGAGGGCCGGCAACTGCAGGAGGGCAAACGGGGACGGCCGGACCGCACGCTGTAGGGGCGGCCGTGATGGGCGGAGGTGCACGGCATGCGCCAGGTGAAGGCAGAGCTTCACTACACCGTGAACATCGACGAAGAGGACGGCTGCTACTGGGCCGAGATCGTCGAGCTCCCGGGCTGTTTCGTATGGGGCCGGTCGATGGAGGAGATCCGCGCCGGGCTGAGCGAGGCGGTCAACGGCACGTCGACAACCGCGGGCGTGCAGGTGGTCCTGCGGGATCTGCAGGTGGTGCCCGACGGGGCGGTTGACGGGCTGGACGACGCCCCGCTGGGCGAGCTCGTCCCGCTCGCCGCCCACCGCCCCGCGTCCGGCTGAGCGGCGGGGGCGGCCCTGCCGCCGGAGGCGAACCCGCACCTGATGCTTGACACGCCCTGTGACGGGTGGTCACATGGCGATGGCCATTGCAGTGGGGGTACTCCGAAGGGGTGATACATGGAACGGCAGCAGAGCGGACGCCGCCGCATGATCGGCGGGCGTCGCAGGGGAGCCGTGCTCGGGCGGGCGGCGAGGGTGGCCACGGCGGCGGTGACCGTGGCGGGCGTGGGCGTGCTGGCGTCCCTGGGGAGCGCGCTGGCGACGTCGACGCCGGAGGCCGGTGCGGCGACGCCGGCCCAAACGATCTACGCCAGCAGCAACACAAGAGTCGTCGGCTTCGGGCTGCCGGCCACCGGCAACGTGGCGCCGACCGTGACGCTCTCCACAGGCACAAGTCCCCTGGCGCTGGCCTTCGACGCGCACGGGAACCTGTGGTGCGGCAACACATCGGACGTGCTGACCGCGTACTCGCCGGCACAGCTCGCGTCGGGTGGCTCGACACCGCCGGCCATCGTCATCACAGCCACAAACGTCGACGGCCTCGCCTTCACCGGCACAGGCAGCCTCTGGGTGGCCAACTGGTCTTACAGCCCGACAACAAGCTCCCTCGGCATGTACACGCCCACACAGCTCACGGCGAGCGGCGACCCGACCCCGGTGGTCACCATCACCTCGGACGCCACAGGGAACCTGGACGGGCCGGAGAACATCGCGCTGGACGCCACAGGAGACCTCTGGGTGGCCAACAGCGAGAACAACACGCTCACCGAGTACACACCCACACAGTTGACGGCGTCGGGCTCGCCCACGCCGGCCGTGATCGTCTCGAGCCCGCTGGCGACACCGACAACATCCACATCCGGCCCGCTCGCCTACCCCACCGGGGTGGCCTTCGACGCCTCGGGGAACCTGTGGGTGTCGAACAACACAAACACCACAGCGGTCGGGTACGCGCCGTCGCAGCTCGCGGCGAGCGGTGACCCCGCACCGGCCCAGCGGCTGTCCGTGCCCGGCTTCGCCTGGGCGGACGCCTTCGACGGCTCCGGCAACCTGTGGGTGGCGGTGACAGGGACATTCACAACAGGGACAGGCCTGCTCGCCGGCTACAGCCCGGCCCAGCAGGCCGCCGGCGGCACAGTGACGCCGGCCTCGTTGATCGGCGGCACAGCCACCGGGCTCGACGAGCCCGAGGGCCTGACCGTCAAGGCGCCGCCGACCGTCACGTCGGTCACACCGATGGCGGGGCCGCCCGCGGGCGGCAACACGGTGACCGTGGACGGGACCGGCTTCACCTCCTCCACCACGGTCGACTTCGGCCCGACGGCCGGCACCACAGTGACGGTGGTGAGCCCGTTCCAGCTCACGGTGACGGCACCGGCCGGCGGCGGGACGGTGGACGTCACCGCCACCACCTTCGCCGGGACCTCGGCCACCTCGAGCGCCGACACGTACACCTACACCAGCTCGGGCTACCGGCTGGTGGCGAGCGACGGCGGCATCTTCTCCTTCGGCACAGCGCCGTTCCACGGCTCGATGGGCGGCAAGCCGCTCAACGCCCCGATCGTGGGCATGGCGTCGGACGAGGCGACCGGCGGGTACTGGATGGTGGCCGCCGACGGCGGGATCTTCTCGTTCACAGCGCCGTTCTTCGGCTCCATGGGAGGCAAGCCGCTCAACGCGCCGATCGTGGCCATGGCGGCGATGCCCACAGGCATGGGCTACTGGCTGGTGGCCGCCGACGGCGGGGTCTTCTCCTTCGGGACAGCCACCTTCCACGGCTCGATGGGCGGCAAGCCGCTCAACCAGCCGATCGTGGGCATGGCGGCCCAGCCCACAGGGGGCGGCTACTGGATGGTGGCCTCGGACGGCGGGATCTTCTCGTTCGGCACCGCCACCTTCCACGGGTCCATGGGCGGCAGGCCGCTCAACCAGCCCATCGTGGCCATGGCGCCCGCGCCGTCGGGCGGCGGCTACTGGCTGGTGGCCGCCGACGGCGGGATCTTCGCCTTCACAGTGCCGTTCCTCGGCTCCATGGGCGGGAAGCCCCTCAACAAGCCGATCGTGGGCATGACCACCCCGGCCACAGGCAGCGGCTACTGGATGGTGGCCACGGACGGCGGCATCTTCTCGTTCACAGTCCCCTTCTACGGCTCCATGGGCGGGAAGCCCCTCAACAAGCCGGTCGTGGGGATGTCCGCCGCGTAGGCGTCGCACCCTGCCGCCCGCCGTGGTGGCGGGCGGCGCGTTCGGAGACGGGGCCCCCGGCCTGTGCGGCCG
>JBOGGH010000444.1:0-3028 GCA_050743905.1 Acidimicrobiales bacterium | reverse complement strand
CGCCCCGAGTACCGCCGGCACGAGCCGGGGCGGGCCGCCGGGGGGCGCCTCGTCCACCACGCCGACGGTGACCTCCTGGCCCACGGCGGTCCCGGCCGGGCAGCGGACCATGGCCCGCACGCCCTCCTCCAGGTCGACGAGGGCGATGCCGGCCGCACCGCCGCCGTCCGAGCGGCGGTGGACCACGGTGGCCGCCGCCACCCGGCCGGGGCCGCGGGCCGGGAGGCGCTCGAGATCGGTGGCGCCACAGCGGGGGCAGGAGGTCCGCCCGAGGTACCACCGGTGGCCGCAGGGCCGGCACCGGCTCACCAGCAGCACCGGGACGGCCCCGGTCCAGTCGGCGTCCTGCGGGCCCTCGCTCACGGCACCTCCCCGGCGGCACCGAGCACCGCGCTCACGTGGGCCGAGAGCACGCCGCCGTCGGCGTGCACGAACGCCCGGCGGAGCGGCCTGGCGACCTGGCGGTCGCCGGCCTCGCCGCGGAGCTGGGCCAGGAGCTCGGCCACGTGGGCCATGCCGCCGCCCACCCCGCAGTGGCCGTAGGAGAGGAGGCCGCCGTGGGTGTTGACCGGCAGCCGCCCGTCGAGGTCGAGGTCGCCCCGGGCGGCCATGGCCCCGGCGCCGCCCGCCTCGCAGAAGCCGATCTCCTCGAGCAGCAGGGCCAGGGTCACCGTGAAGCTGTCGTAGACGCCGGCCACGTCGATGTCGTCCGGGCCCACCCCGGCGGCGGCCATGGCCTGCGACGCCGCCCGGCGGGCGCCGAGGTCCGAGAGGTCGGCCTCGCTGACGTGCTGGTGCCGGTGGGCCTGGCCCGTGCCCAGCACCGGGACGGCGCGCCGGGAGCCGGGCGCCGCGGTGACCACGAAGGCCGCCCCGCCGTCGGACACCGGGCAGCAGTCGAGCAGGCGGAGGGGCTCGGAGACGGGCCGGCTGGCCAGCACGTCGTCCACGGTGATCGGCGTGCGGAACTGGGCGCCGGGGTGGCGGGCGGCGTGGGCCCGCACCTGCACGGCCAGGGGCGCCAGCGCCGTGGCCGGGTGGGTCCCGTACCGGGCGAGGTAGGCCGACGCCAGCAGGGCGTAGTAGGCGGGGATGTTCGCGCCCAGCGGCACCTCGTAGTCGCGGTGGCCGACCTGGGCCAGCACCGAGATGGCCGAGTCGCGGCTCTGCCCGCTGGCCCGGTCCTCGCCCGCCGCCACCAGCACGCAGCGGGCGGCGCCCGAGCCCACCAGCGTCACCGCCTGGGCCAGCATGGCGAGGCCGGTGGCCCCCCCGACGCTGGTGCCGAAGGCGACCTGCGGGGTGATCCCCAGGTGCTCGGCGAGGAGGTTGGCCGGCATCAGGTGGCCGATGGTGGTGGCGTAGCCGCAGATCACGGCGTCGACGTCGCGCAGGCCCACGCCGGCGTCGGCCATGGCGGCGCGGGAGGCCTCGGCCTGCCACCTGAGCGCGCCGCGCCCGGGGATCCGGCCGAACGGCGTGAGCCCGGCGCCGGCGAGGTAGGCGGTCACCGGCTCGCCGCCTCCACGCCGCCGCCCGCCTGCCGGCGGAGCGCGAACTTCTGGATCTTCCCGGTCGAGGTCTTGGGCAGCGGGCCGAAGACGACCCGCCTGGGCGCCTTGAAGTGGGCGATGCGGCCGCGCACCCAGGCCACCAGCTCGTCGGCCTGGGGGGCGGTGCCCTCCACCGGGGTCACGAAGGCCACCGGCACCTCGCCCCAGTGCTCGTCCGGCGCGGCCACCACGGCGCACTCGAGCACGTCCGGGTGCTCGGCCAGCACCGCCTCGACCTCCACCGAGGAGATGTTCTCGCCGCCGGAGATGATCACGTCCTTGGCCCGGTCCCGGAGCTCCACGTAGCCGTCGGGGTGGAGCACCCCGAGGTCGCCGGTGCGGAACCAGCCGTCGGGCACGGCCGCCGCCGTGGCCTCGGGATCCTTCAGGTACCCGAGCATCAGGTCGTTGCCGCGCAGGGCGATCTCCCCGGTCGTGACGCCGTCGGCGGGGACGTCGCGGCCCCGGGCGTCCACGACCCTCGGCGGCACGGCGATCACGTTGCCCACGCCCTGGCGGGCGAGGAGCACCGCCCGGCGCTCCTCGCCGAGCCCGTCCCAGTCCGGGTGCCAGTCGTTCACCATGATGGGGCCGAAGGTCTCGGTGAGGCCGTAGAGGTGGAGCACCGAGATCCCCAGCTCCCCCATCCGCCGGATGATGGCCGGCGTGGGGGGCGAGCCCCCGGTGAGGACGCGTACCGGCCGGTCCACCGGCCTGGCCTCGGGCGCCCGCGCCACCATGGAGAGCACGGTGGGCGCGCCGCAGAAGATGCTGACCGACTCGGCGGTGATCAGCCGCCACACCTCCGCCGGGTCGAGCTGCCGGACGCACACGTGCGTGGCGGCGGCGGCCGTGGCCGCCCAGGGGAAGCACCAGCCGTTGCAGTGGAACATGGGCAGGGTCCACAGCAGGGTGTCGCCGGCGCTGAGGGCGGCGTGGTGGAGCATGGCCAGCGACTGGAGGTACGCCCCGCGGTGGTGGTACATCACGCCCTTCGGCGTCCCGGTGGTCCCGCTGGTGTAGTTGACCGAGAGGAGGGCCCGCTCGTCCTCCGGCACCACGGCGGTGGGCCGGCCGTCGCGCACCAGCGCCTCGTACCCGTCGTCCGTCCCCCCGGCGCAGACCGTGGGGAGCCCGGGGCGCAGCGCGGCCACGGCGGCGGCGGCTTCGGCGTGCTCCTCGGTGTGGACCAGCAGGCACGCCTCGCTGTGCTCCACGATCCACGCCAGCTCGCCCGGCGTGAGCCTGGTGTTCAGCGCCACCAGCGGCGAGCCGGCCCAGGGGACGGCGAAGTGGCTCTCGAGCAGGACGTGCGAGTTGGCGGCCAGCACCGCCACCGGCCGCCCACCGGCCAACGCCGCCAGCGAGCCGGCCAGCCGGAGGCACCGGTCCTCCAGCTCGGCGTAGGTGAGGCGCAGCGCGCCGTCCACCACCGCCGTGTGGCCGGGGTGGACGGCGGCGGCGCGCCGCAGGAA
>JBOGGH010000443.1:0-3035 GCA_050743905.1 Acidimicrobiales bacterium | reverse complement strand
CGGTGGGAGCGCCGGCCGGGGCGCCGCCGCCGGCCGGGGGAGGCGGTGCCCGGTGAGGGTCGCCTTCGCCACGCCCCGCTACGGCCCCCAGGTGATGGGGGGCGCCGAGACGGCGGCCCGGCAGCTCGCCGAGCACCTGGTGGCCGAGTGCGGCTGGGACGCCGAGGTCTACACCACCTGCGCCCTGGACCACGTCACGTGGGAGGACGTGCTGCCGCCGGGGGAGAGCACGCTGAACGGCGTCCGGGTCCACCGGTTCCTGTCGGCGGCCGGGCGCGACGACGACTTCTACGGCCTCGACGGCCGGCTGCGGATCGCCCCCACCGAGGCCACCAGGGACCAGTCCCAGCGGTGGGTGGACCTCAACGGGCCGGTGACGCCCGACCTCATCGAGGCCCTCGCCGCCGGCGGTGCCGACGTGGCCGCCTTCTACCCGTACCTCTACTACCCCACGGTGCGCGGCATCGGCCGCGTCCCCATGCCCGGCGTGCTGCACCCGGCGGCCCACGACGAGCCCGCCCTCTACCTCCCGGTCTTCCGGGGGACGTACACCGCCGCCGATGCCCTCTGCTACCACACCATGGCCGAGCGGCGGCTGGTCCAGCGGGTGCACCCCACGGCCGAGCGGCCGCAGATCGTGCTCGGGCTCGGGGTGGGGGAGGCCGCCGAGGGCGGGCGCCCGGGTGGCGAGGTGCTGGGCCTCGGGGACCGGCCCTACCTCGTCAGCGTGGGCCGGGTGGACGACCACAAGGGGTCGTCGATGCTGGCCGCCTTCTTCCGCACCTACAAGGAGCGGCACCCCGGGCCGCTCGCCCTGGCGCTGGTGGGGCCGGTGTCGGCCCGGATCCCCGAGCACCCGGACGTGGTGCTGACCGGGATCGTGGACGAGGCGGACAAGTGGGACATCGTGCGCGACGCCACGGTGTCGGTCTCCCCCTCGGCGCTCGAGTCGTTCTCGCTGGTGGTGCTGGAAGCGTGGGTGGAGCGGGTCCCCGTGGTGGTCAACGCCACGTGCGACCCCACCCGCGAGCACTGCGAGCGCTCGGGCGGCGGGCTCTGGTTCGGCACCTACCGCGAGTTCGAGGCGGTCATGGAGCGCCTCCTGGCCGACGCGCCGCTCCGGCGGCGCCTCGGCGAGCGTGGCCGGGCCTACGTGGACCGCCACTACCAGTGGCCGGTGCTGATCCGGCGCTACGCCCGGTTCCTCACCGAGGTGGCCGAGCGGGGCAGGGGGGCGGCCGGGGTCCTGTGACCGCCTGACGGACGGCCACCCCTCGGACGGCCACCCCTCGGAAGACCGGCCGTCAGAAGCGCGGGTTGACGCAACTGTCGCTGGCCAGCGCCGTGTCCAGGAACGGGTGGCCGGGGATGTGGGTGCCCGGGGCAAAGCCGGCGGCCACCACCTCGGGGTGCGCCGGGCATGTCCCGCCGTCCACCTCCACCAGGTGGGGGAACCGGTTGCCCGTCGCCACCGTCCCGGTGGTCCCGCCCACGTAGAGGCCGATCTCCACGTGGACCGGCAGCCCGTCGCTGGTGTTGCCGGTCCAGCGGGCGGCGGTGGCGTTGCGCCCCCCGCCGCAGGTGGCCTGGTCTGTGGCGTTGGGGATGGAGCAGTTCTGGTGGACGGTCGAGCCGAACAGGTCGTGGGTGCCGGAGCTGAGGAGGACGTCGAAGTGGGTGCGGTCCCCGCTCCACAGCACGTTGTCGCTGATGGTGGTGGACCGGCCGCCGGCCGAGAAGCGGCGGCTGACCACGCCCGGCGGGTCGCCGCCCGGGTACAGGCCGTCGTGCAGCGAGTAGGACGGGTCCGTGACGATGCCGAAGGAGTAGGAGCTCCCGGCGGACACGATCACGTTGTGGCTGACGTCGGAGAGCTGGGGCGGCGTGGAGGCCAGGCCCGAGGCGCCGTCGAAGAGGGCGACGGCGGTGTCGGACACGTCCACGATGTCGTTGCCGCGGACCTGGGTGTGGGTGCAGTAGATGCCGAGGCCGTCGGCCTGGGGGTGGTCTGTGCCCGGCTGGCCGGGCTGGTCCACGTGCGCGCTGGAGTAGGCCTCCACCAGGTTGTCCGAGACGACGTTGGCGCGGCAGGGCGCGCCTCCCGGCACGCCGGCGCTGGCCCCGTCGTCCTCGAGGGTGGAGGCGCCGTAGGTGTTGCCCAGGCGGTCGTCGGCGACGGTGGTGCCGTGACCGCCGAGCATGCGGACGTCGAACACGAGGAAGCTGTTCGGGTCCGGGGCGTCGCGCTGGCCGTCCACCCAGACGTGGACCAGCCGGGCGCCGGGTTGGAGCCGGACCAGCTCCATCCCGGGGTAGCCGGGGAGCCCGCTGAAGCCGGGCAGCCGGGCGAGGCGCGCCATCTGGGCGTAGCGGTCCGGGTCCGGGTCGCCCGCCGTGGTGAGGGTGACGTTGCCCGGCACCACCAGGGTGGTGGTCAGCCCGGTCACCTCGCGCCGGGGCAGCGCCACCACGCCGCCGCCGTCGGCCGATGCGGCGTCCAGCGACGCCTGCAGGCCGGCCTCGGTGGCGTCCGGGCCGGGCGAACCGCGCGACGGGGTCTGCGCCGCCGGGTACGCCGTCCAGTTCCCCGGCTGGCCGAAGAAGTAGCCCGGGCTGGACGGGTTGCAGATGGCCGGCGCCGTCATGCCGGCGAACTCCGCCGAGTCGAAGAGCCGGCCGGCCACCGCCCGCGGGCCGGCGGTCCCGGCCTCGATGGCGTCCCGCGCCGCCACGAACCCGGCCGGGTCCGGCTCCCGGTTGAGCACGAACCGGTAGAGGGTGAGCACCACCGCCGCGGCGTCCCCGCCCCCGGCGGCGCCCCCCACCGGGTAGTCGCGGCGGTACTCGGCCGAGCCCACCAGCGCCTCCCCAAACCGGCGCAGCGTGGCCACCGAGCAGCCGGTGCGCCGGAAGTACGCCACGGCGGCGGACCACTCGGCGGGTCGTGGTGCCCGGCCGAGGAGCTCGGTGTAGGCCTTGGCGACGTACTGGTAGGGGACCGGCTGGCCGGCCCCGGCCCCGGCAGTGGCCCCGGC
>JBOGGH010000442.1:0-3049 GCA_050743905.1 Acidimicrobiales bacterium | reverse complement strand
GCTCCACCCTCTGCTAGTCAACCCCATGACGGTGTCCAACGGGATTACCGATGACTCCCGCTGCAAGGAAGTGTTGAAGACGAGAATCTCCCCGATGTTGTTGTCCTCGACCACGTAGCGGTTGTCGGCGCAGAGTGCCTGGTCAGGCGGTTCTATATCAAGACCGGTCACGTTTGTGCTCTGTTCGGCGCTGTCGACGGCGTCCAAGCCGTTCACGGCCGTGGCGCCGCCCGCGGAGGAGCTGATGCTGTCGCAACCCGGGCCTGACGGGCAGCTGACCGTTGGAGGCGTCGGGTCTGCGCCATCACGCGTGAGAACCGGGGACGGCATGACTCTGGGGGTGTCAGGCCGGCTCGCAGACTCGGTGAGCGACTTGGCGATAGCCGACTCCTTGTAGGAAAGGGACGCAGCGTGCCTCGCGGAGTTAGCCACCGCGGAGATGGCAGCCTCAGAGAGAGACGCCGTCGACGGAGAGAAGTACGGGCCGGTGAGCAAGGAGCAATCGGAGGCACAGCCGGTGGCGGCCGGACCTACGTAAGTTGGCGAATATTCCCCCAAGCTTGACGAGGAGACGCCGGTGGTCTGCGTCCGAGTTGTCCTCTGGCTCGGAGCCGCTGCGGCGTTTCCGGAGACGACGGCCATCGCCACCAACAGGGACAGCACCGACAGAAACGCGAGTGCTCTCTTGCGCATCACCCCTCCTCAAACGGCTCGGGTCGACGGTAAGCCCGAGCCTCTGCGGTCAGTGTTGGTCTGTTGGGGCGGAATGTCAACCGCCGGCCACTGCGCATGTGCAGCGAGCCACGGCACGCCGTCCGGCTTTCCAGTCGCAGAGCGACGGCGAGCGGTGCGCCCGCCTCGGCTTCGGCTCCGCTGTAAAGGCTCGCCTCGGCTCTCCTAGCCTCGTTTTCGTGTGCCCAGCAGGCGTGGGCACTGGCCACTGACGAAAGGAGGTGGTGTTGTTGAGATGACCCACGTCGACAAGCTCGTGTCTGCTTGCCGGTGTAAGTCCGGTCCGGGTAGCTGCCAGGAGGCCCGGTAGCAGGCTGGCGGCGTCGGGGGGAAACGCCCGGCGTCGAAGCCCAGCGTCAAAAGCCCCTTTGGGGGGAGCAACTGTCCAGCCCGTAGCATCAAGCGAATCCTGCAGCCTCGTGAGGCTAACCCTGAAAGGGGACAAGGGAGTGCCGAGCCGCTGAAATCACGGCGAAGGCCACAGAAGGCGCCGAAGACCTGGAATCGCAGGCGCCGAGGAACTCCCCGGGGTAGGGGGATCGGGATGGCCAGACAGTAGGCACGGGAACTGGGGAGGCCGTCGCTGGCCCTGGCGGATGATTGCCAGGAGCAGCCGGTGCGTATAACCGGCCAAACGGGAAGTCGCATCGAGCCGGCACGGCGTCGGATGGGGTCACAGTACCGATGATGGCCTGGGACAACATAACCCGGCCGGAGGGAAGGGCCCCGGCTGCATCACATGCTTGCGATGGAAGGAGAGACCGGTGAATGCCGATGGCTAACACCACCTTTGACAAGGTCCGTGATCTTCAGGACAAGCTCTACCAGGCGGCCAAACAGTCGCCGACCAGACGCTTTCATGCGCTCTACGACAAGGTCCACCGTCCGGACTTCTTATGGAGAGCGTGGACGGACGTCGCCAGAAACGGCGGCGCCCCCGGAGTGGACGGCGTCAGCATCGCCCAGATCGAGGATCAGGGCGTCTCGGGGGTCAGGACGTTCTTGGACGAGCTGGCCTCCGAGCTCAAAGAAGGCACCTACCGGCCATTGCCGGTGCGGCGGGTGACCATACCGAAAGCGGCGGGCGGCGAGAGAAATCTCGGAGTTCCCGCGATCCGTGATCGGGTGGTCCAGGCCGCGGCGAAACTGGTCCTGGAGCCGATCTATGAGGCCGACTTCCTCGACTGCTCCTTCGGCTTTCGCCCGGGACGCTCGGCGCATCAGGCGCTGGAGGTAATCCGGACAGAAGTCAACCGGGGCAGGGTGTGGGTGGTTGACGCCGACATCGCCAGCTTCTTCGACTCGATTCGGCCAGATGTGCTCCGAGCAGCACTTGAGGAGCGCATCTGTGACCGGCGGGTCTTGGGGCTGTTGATGGGGTGGCTCCGTGCCGGGGTATGGACGGGCGAAGGCCTGATCCATCCCGAATCGGGGACTCCTCAAGGTGGCGTGATCAGTCCCTTGATGGCTAACGTGGTGCTTCATCGCCTGGATCGAACCTGGCAAGAGCGTCACAGCCGTCGAGGGCTTCTCGTGCGCTATGCCGATGATCTGGTCATCTTGTCGCCGACCAAGGAGCGGGCCGAGCAGGCTCTTGCGACCCTGGCCGAGATCCTCGCCGAGCTGGGTTTGAGCCTGGCATTAGCGAAGACCTCGCTGGTGGATTTGCGTGAGCCCAAAGCTGGTTTTGTCTTCTTGGGGTTCCACCATCGCCGGGTGGAGAGCTTTACCCGCAAGGGCAGGTACTTCTGTGCCCGCTGGCCCTCCGAGCGTGCTGTTCGCCGGGCCAAGCAGCGCATCAGGTCAGAAACCGACCGACGGTGGCTGATGCTTCCCGTCGAGTACGTCATCGAGCGCCTCAACCTGTTTCTCAGGGGCTGGCGTGGTTACTTTGCCTTTGGCAACTCAACCACCGTGTTCCATGACCTCGACGAGTTTGTGGTGGAGCGGCTCGCGCGCTACATCACCAAGAAGCACGGCCACCACGGTCGGAACTACGGCCTGCGGGTCGTTATCGACCATGAGTACCTGGGGCTTGTTCGCCTGGTCGGAAGCGTCCGGCACGGCCCTGTGCACGCGGTCCGGTGAAGGGATGTGGCTGAGCCGTGTAAGGGAAAACCTTACGCACGGTTCTTTGGGCGGGGACAGGAGACGGGGTGACCCGGTGGGCCATCTGCAGGTCTCGGGCCGGTGTGCTGAGAAACGCCACCATGATGGCCTGGTCGAGACCCAGCCGACCGATCAGTTGCTACCGCGCCTGTCTCCGACCCGACCGCACCAATTCTGGTCAACCACCGGCGTCGTAGCCCCCTCCGTC
>JBOGGH010000441.1:0-3050 GCA_050743905.1 Acidimicrobiales bacterium | reverse complement strand
GAGATGGAGCGCTCGTACCTCGAGTACTCCATGTCGGTCATCGTCTCGCGCGCCCTGCCGGACGTGCGGGACGGCCTGAAGCCGGTCCACCGCCGGATCCTCTACTCGATGTTCGAGCAGAACCTGCAGCCCAACCGGCCCCACGTGAAGTGCGCCGCCGTGGTGGGCGAGGTGATGGGGACCTACCACCCCCACGGCGACTCGGCCATCTACGACGCGCTGGTCCGCATGGTCCAGGACTTCAGCCTGCGCCACCCGCTGATCGACGGCCACGGGAACTTCGGCGGCACCGGACCGGACGAGGGCCCGGCGGCCATGCGCTACACCGAGTGCCGGCTCCAGCCGCTGGCGCTCGACCTGCTGGCAGGGCTGAACGAGGAGACGGTCGACTTCGCGCCGAACTACTCGAACAGCACCGAGGAGCCGGTGGTGCTGCCGGCGCGCTTCCCCAACCTCCTGGTCAACGGCTCGCAGGGCATCGCCGTGGGCATGGCCACCAACATCCCGCCCCACAACCTGGGCGAGGTGGTGGACGCCACCCTGCACCTGCTGGAGCACCCGGAGGCCACGCCGGACGAGCTCATGCAGTTCGTGAAGGGGCCGGACTTCCCCACCGGCGCCCAGATCCTGGGGCGGCAGGGGATCATCGACGCCTTCCGCACCGGCCGGGGCTCCGTCAAGCTGCGCGCCGTGGCCGAGATCGAGGAGGTCCGGAACGAGACGCGGATCGTGGTGACCGAGCTGCCGTACCAGACCTCGGTGGAGGTGGTGGAGCAGAAGATCCACGACCTGGTGAAGTCCGGTGACATCGAGGGCATCGCCGACACGCAGAACGACTCCGCCGGCCGCAAGCACCGCCTGGTGATCCGCCTGAAGCGGGACGCCAACGCCAACGTGGTGCTGAACAAGCTCTACAAGCACACCCCGCTCCAGACCAGCTTCGGCGTCAACACCCTGGCCCTGGTGGACGGCGTCCCCCGTACGCTCAACCTCGCCCAGGTGCTCACCCACTACGTGGCGCACCAGGTGGAGGTGGTCACCCGCCGGAGCGAGCACCGCCTCCGGAAGGCCCGGGAGCGCGCCCACATCGTGGAGGGGCTGCTCCGGGCGATCGACATGCTGGACGCGGTCATCGCCGCCATCCGGGCGTCGGACGACCGCCCGGCCGCCCTCGGGGCGCTGCGGGCCGAGCCGTTCTCGTTCAGCGAGGAGCAGGCGGAGCACATCCTCGACATGACCCTGGCCCGCCTGACGCGCCTGGGCCGGACCAACCTCGAGGAGGAGATGGCGCAGTTGCGGGAGACCATCGCCGAGCTGGAGGCGATCCTGGGGGACCCGGCCAGGCTCCGGGGGGTCATCGCCACCGAGATGACCGAGATCCGCGACAAGCACGCCGACCCCCGGCGGACGGTGATCACCCACGACCCCGGCGAGCTGGGCGTGGAGGACCTCGTGGACGACGAGGACATCGTGGTGACCATGACCGCCGCCGGCTACGTGAAGTCGGTCTCGGCGGACGCCTTCCGCACCCAGGGCCGGGGGGGCCGGGGGGTGCAGGGGGCGCGGCTGAAGGAGGAGGACCTCGTCACCCACGTGGTGCACACGATGACCCTCTCGTACCTGCTGCTGTTCTCCAACCGCGGGCGCGTCTACCGGCTGCGCGGGCACGAGATCCCCATGAAGGAGCGGACGGCCCGGGGCACCCCGCTGGTGAACCTGCTGCCGCTCGAGTCCGGCGAGAGGGTGCAGGCCATCGTGGAGACGCGGGACTTCCCGGCCGACCACTACCTGGTGTTCGCCACCGCCCGGGGGCAGGCGAAGAAGACGGCGTTCAGCGAGTACGACAAGTCCCGCCGGGAGGGGTTCATCGCCATCAACCTGCGGGACGGCGACGAGCTGGTGCGGGTGGTGGCCACCACCGGGGGCGACGACCTGTTCGAGGTGACCCGGAAGGGGATGACCATCCGGTTCTCCGAGGACGACGTGCGCCCGATGGGGCGGGACGCCGCTGGCGTGCGCGGGATCCGGCTCCGCGACGACGACGAGGTGGTCTCGCTCGACGTGGCCCGGGACGAGGCCGACATCCTCCTGGTGACCGACGCCGGCTACGGCAAGCGGACCAAGCTGGAGCGGTTCAACCGCCAGGCCCGCGGCGGCCAGGGGGTGCGGGGCATCCGCCTGACGGCCAAGCGGGGCCGGGTGGTGGCGGCCTTCATGGTGGCCCTGGACGAGGAGATCCTGCTGGTGTCCAGCGGGGGCGTGGTGATCCGGACGGCCGTCCGGGAGATCGCCTCCCAGGGCCGGGACGCCACCGGGGTGAGGGTGATGAACCTCGACGACGGCCAGGTGGTGGCGGCGGTGGCGCCGGTCTCGGGATCGGAGTAGGGGCCGGCCGGCTCGCGCGGCCGGGACCGGGGTGCTCAGGGGACCGACTGCAGGGTCACCGTGCACGGCGCCGAGGTGGGGACGTAGGTGCCGACCACCTTGCCGCCGACCGAGACGACGACGTGCGCCGCCACCGAGCCGAGCTGCACCGCCATGGAGTGCTGGACCGTGAAGGTCTGGGACGCCCCCGCCGTGAGGACGCCGGCGTATGTGGGGGCGGCCTTGCCGGCGGCGGTGGCCTGGACCCAGCTCGAGCCGCCCACCGCGGTGAGCTGTACGGTGAACGTGGGGGAGCGGACGGCCAGGGTGGCCGAGCCCGGCGCGGTCGAGGCCACGGCGAACGTGGCCTGCGGCGCGGTCTGCGCCGTGGTGGACGTGCCCACCGAGTCGTCCCGGGCCGGGGGGGTGTGGGGCCGGTGGGTGATCCCCAGGTCCTGCAGCCACGCCGGCTCAAAGTGGTCCACCAGGAGCCCGGCCACGCCGGCCAGCACCGCCAGCCCCGCCACGCCCACCAGGATCCGCAGGCCGAGGGGCGTGCGCGGGCGGCGGGGGCCCCGGGCGGCCGTGGGGGGCTGGTAGGCGGGGACGACGCCGGTGTCCACCAGCGAGGTCGTGGGCACCTGCACCTGGATGGTGCCGGCGTGGCGGGCCGCCGCGGCCGGGGG
>JBOGGH010000440.1:0-3051 GCA_050743905.1 Acidimicrobiales bacterium | reverse complement strand
GTCCAGGCACCCCGCCGGGCCCGTCCTCCACGGCGCGCCTACCCGGCGTCCAGCAGCTCGACCAGGCGCCCGGCCAGGAGGCCGTAGGCCAGGGCGCCGGGCGAGCCGGGGGCGTGCTGGAGGACGGAGCGACCCAGCCCCGAGGCCTCGGCGAACCGTACCGACCGCGGCACCGGCGGCTCGAGCACCGCCAGCCCGTAGGCCTCGCCCACCTCGCCCAGCACGCGGCGGGCATGCCGGGTCCGGCCGTCGAACATGGTGGGGACCACCCCGAGCACGCGCAGGCGGTCGTTGGCGAAGGTGCGGACGTCGTCCACGGTCTCGAGGAGCTGGCCCACGCCCCGGTGGCTCAGGGCCTCGCACTGGAGCGGCACCAGCACGCCGTCGGCGGCGGTGAGGCCGTTGATGGTGAGCACCCCGAGCGAGGGCGGGCAGTCCACCAGGACCACGTCGTACCCGTGGACGACCGGCTCGAGGGCGGCGGCGAGGACGTGCTCGCGGCCGGTCCTGGTGAGCAGGTGGATCTCCGCCCCGGCGAGGTCGATGGTGGACGGGACCAGGTCGAGGACGCCGTCCTGGCCCACCGGCCGGGTCACGTCGGCCACCTTGGCCCGCCCCACCAGCACGTCGTGGAGGGAGCCGTCGAGCCGGTCCGGGTCGATGCCCGAGGAGTAGGTCAGGCACGCCTGGGGGTCCAAGTCCACCATGAGCACGCGCCGGCCCGAGCCGGCGATCGCCACCCCGAGCGCCTGGACCGTGGTCGTCTTGGCGACGCCGCCCTTCTGGTTGGCCACCGCCACCACCCGGACCATGCGGGGAGTCTAGGACCGGGGCCCGGCACGGCCCCGGTACGCTGCCGCCGTGCCCCCGTCACCCGCCGCGACGCCGGAGGCCACGTCCCGGGCCCGGTGGTGGATCCTGGTGGTGATCGCCTGCGCCCAGCTCATGGTGGTCCTCGACTCGACCATCATGATCATCGCCCTGCCCTCGGCCCAGCACGCCCTCGGCTTCTCGGACACCGACCGGCAGTGGGTGGTGACCGCCTACACGCTCGGCTTCGGGGGCCTCCTCCTGCTGGGCGGCCGCATCAGCGACATGGTGGGCCCCAAGCGCACCCTGCTGGTGGGCGTCGTGGGGTTCGCGCTGGCCTCGGCGCTGGGCGGGGCGGCGCAGAACACGGCCATGCTGATCGGCGCCCGCGCGCTGCAGGGGTCGCTCGGGGCGCTGCTGGCGCCCTCGGTGCTCTCCATCCTGACCACCACCTTCACCGACCCGCACGAGCGCGGCCGCGCCTTCGGCACCTACGCGGCGATCGCCGTGGGCGGTGCCGCCTTCGGGCTCATCGCCGGGGGCTTCCTCACCCAGTACCTCGACTGGCGGTGGTGCCTCTACGTGAACCTGCCCATCGCCGCGCTGGTGGCCACCGGCACCGCGATGCTCGTCCCCGGGCACGCCGGCCTCCACCGGGTCAAGCTGGACGTGCCCGGCGCGGTGCTCGGGACCGGCGGCCTGATCGCGCTGGTGTACGCCCTCGGCGAGGCCGGTGCCGTCGGGTGGTCGGCGGCGTCCGTGCTGGGCTCGCTCTCGGCGGCCGCGCTGCTGCTGGCGGCCTTCGTGGTGCTCCAGGCCAGGGTCCGCAACCCCCTCCTGCCGCTGCGCATCCTCACCAACCGCAACCGGGGGGGCGCGCTGCTCACCATCATGCTGGCGGTGGTGGGCATGTACGGCACGTTCCTCTTCCTCACCTACCTGCTGCAGACGGTCGACGGCTACTCGCCGCTCAAGGCCGGGGTCGCCTTCCTGCCGCTGCTGGTGGTGAACGGCATCGTGGCCACCCAGATCGCCAGCCGGCTCATGGTCCGGCTCAGCACCCGGCTGCTGGTGGTGCCGGGGCTGGCCGTGGCCGCACTGGGCGTGGTGCTGCTGACCGGCCTCACGCCGGACGCCTCCTACGCCGCCCACGTCCTGCCCACCGAGCTGCTGCTCGGCCTGGGCCTCGGGCTGGCCATCGTGCCGTGCGTGTCCACCGCCACCAGCAACGCCGAGCCCCGGGACGTGGGCGTGACCTCGGCCGCCACCAACACCGCCCAGCAGATCGGCGCCTCCATAGGCACCGCCCTACTAAACACGCTGGCCGCCTCGGCCACCGCCGCCTACCTGGCCACGCACGCCCACACCGCGGCGTCCGAGGCCGCCGCCACGGTGCACGGCTTCGCCTCGGCCAGCGCCTGGGCCGCCGGGTCCCTGGCGCTGGCGGCGGTGCTCGGCGGCATCCTGATCAACGCGCACCCGGGCCGCGCCGCCGCGACGGCAGGCGGGGAGCCGGCTGAGGCTGCGGCGGCGGGACCGGCCGCCGGGGTGGAGCTGTCCTACGCCGACCCGTCGAGCCCGCGGGCGTAGGCGTCCAGACGCCCGAGCTCGTCCGCGTAGATCCCCCGCAGCACCCGGGGGGCGAAGAGCCGCTCAAAGAACCCTCCCACCCCGCCGGCGCCGTCCCAGGCGGTGTCGATCCGCACCCGGGAACCCGCGCCCTCGGGGGTAACGGTGAACGTGGTCACCAGGCTCGAGCCGGTGTCGGCCTCGGTGAGCACCCGCCCGGGCTCGGGCTCGGCCACCGCCATGCGGTAGGCGCGGGTGCGGCCGCCGGCGGTCACCGAGAACCGCACCACCGTGCCCTCGCCCACCCCGCCCTCCTCGACCTCGAAGCCCGAGAAGGCCGGAGGCAGGAACCGCGGGTGGTGGTGCATGTCGGCCAGGCACCGGTAGACGGTGCCGGCCGGGGCGTCCACGGCCCGCTCGGCGGAGACGGTCACCCTTCCCACCGGGCCTGCGTAGCACGGCGGGTGGGGGCCCGCCAAGCCCGGACCGGCACGCGCGCGGCCCGGTCGGCCCGGCCCCCGGCCACCGGCATCCCCCCGGACGCCGCCGGCCGGTCGGGCAGTATGGGCCGATCCACCGCGACACCGTCGAGATCTACGAGCGCCGGGCGGCCCACTACGCCCGCGCCCGGCCGCCGCTCCACCACGAGCGGGCGCGGGCGCTCGTCGCCGC
>JBOGGH010000439.1:0-3052 GCA_050743905.1 Acidimicrobiales bacterium | reverse complement strand
GTCCAGGTCTTCGAGCCCGAGCTCACCGAACTCCAGCTCCAGGTGCTCGACCTGCTGCACGTCCCGCACGGGGCCTACCTGTCGAGCCGCTCGCCTGACTGGCGGTGGGGGGCGATAACCGCCTCGAGAAGTGGCGGGTGGCCGGGGGGGATCGCACCCCCCGGCTCCCACGGATCCCGGCGTGACAGTCTCCCGTCACCGGGCTCTTCTCATCCGTCCACAAAGCTCCATGAGCGAGCCCACCGCCACTGGGCGAACAGGGCGGGCTGTCGATCGATCAGTCCGCCCCACCACGCCTTGAACCGTCGGTGGGAACGCAAGCGCCGGTACTTCATCCCGGCCCAGCGTCTCAGGTAGGCGTTGACACGCTGGAGGAGGGGACTCATCGCCGAGCGGTAGAACCGGCCGTAGTACTGCATCCACCCGGCGACAATGGGGTTCAGCCATTGCGCCAGGTCGTCCAGGCTGAGGGTCGTGCGCCGATGGATGCGCATGCAACGCAGCTCGGTGCCTTTGGCCTTGAGCGCTTCGGGGCTCATCGCAGGCAGGAACGAGATGAACTTCTTCCCGTCCTTGCGCCGCGCCGGGCGAGCCCGGAACTCGAACCCCAAGAACGTGAATTTGGTGTGCTCGTGGCTGCCCCGGCGCTTTGCGTCCTTGCAATAGACGATCTGCGTCTTGTCCGGGTGCAGTGACAGACCCACCTCCTCCATCCGCATGGAGATCCCCTCGAGAACCTGCTCGGCCTGACGCTTGGTCGTACAGTGCACGACGGCGTCGTCGGCATAGCGTTCGAACGGACAGGACGGGAAGTTCTTCTCCATCCACCGGTCGAACGCAAAGTGCATGAACAGGTTTGCAAGGACGGGCGAAACTGCCGACCCCTGCGGGGTTCCCATGAGTCGCTCTCTGAGGGTGCCATCCGGGAGCTGCAACGGTGCAGCGAGCCATCGCTTCACGTAGAGCAGCACCCAGGGCGTGTCGGTGACAGCCTCCACCGCCTTGATGACGAGGTGCCACGGCACCGTGTCGAAGAACTTTCGGACGTCGAGATCGATCGTCCAGTCCTTCGTCCAGCACCGTTCCCTGCACGCCCCAACGGCGTCGAGGGCCGAGCGCTTCGGGCGGTAGCCATAGGAGTCGGGGTGGAACATCGGTTCCGCCCGTCCTTCCAGATGCATGGCCACCACCGTTTGCGCAACCCTGTCGCCGACAGTAGGGACGCCGAGGACACGGACACCTCCTCCATGCGACTTCGGTATCTCGACCGCCTTCACCGGTGGCGGGAAGTACGACCCTGAGCTCATCCGGTTCCAAATCCTGTAGAGGTTGTTCTTCAGGTCGGACTCGAACTTGCCCAGGGACTCGTCATCCACCCCGGGGGCACCCTTGTTGGCCGCAACCCGCCTGTAGGCCTCCCACACCATCTGCTTGGGGATGTCGAACGGCTTGGCTTGCGACGTTGGCATGTTCTCCTCGCTTCCTCCCAGAGCAAGCCCTGGTTGATCGACGTGAACAGTCCTGATGAGCCGACCCCTTGGCTCCTCCCCCACCCCAGCGAGCAGGGACCTCTCAGCTACTACGGGTCGGTCCGCCGGCGAGTGCCGCATCGGTACTCAGCGCCTTCGGTTGCTGCCTCGGCACGCTCCCTCTCGTCGGCCGGGTGGCTGTACGAGCCCAAATGAACGGCCGCCGGTATCGACGCTCGCCTTCTCACGTTCCGAGCAAGAGCAGCAGACCAGGCTCACGCCGCCTATGCGCCGGGCACCGCCTGGCCAGTACTCGGGCACCCGCCAGACTCTGTCCCAAGAGATTCCGCTTGCCCCTCGGTTTCGATGCCACTCGACTTACTTACGACGCTTCAACAGCGAACGCCCGTCGGTTGCCCGTCGAGCGCTTCTGGCACGTCTTCCTGGTCCCCACCTGACACGTCTTGCGTGCCTTTTCCCTGACGCTCACCACGACGGTCTTCAGCCAACGCAGCTCAGGGTGGTTTGGCGCCTGCCCCCGAAGGCCGACGCCGGAGGGCCATCCTCCATCTCCTGCTCAGCACCGCTTCTGAAGATGTGTCCTACATGTCACCTCCTTAAGCGTTCGTGACGCACGCGGAACGTCAGGTTCATCGGTGTCCCACATGAGGATCCCGCCGGATGGGTACCCGCGGTAAAGCGAATCGAACAGGTCCCTGACCTGCGAGGCTCGCCAGACGTACCGTCGCTGCATCTCGGGAAGCCTCAGCCCCCCTCGCTCGATCATCGAGACGAGCCCTTCTACCGACGCCTCCGCCTTGCCCACCGTCGCCTCCACGTCTGCCCGCGACCGACGAAGGGATGATAGAAGAGAAGCTGGCTTCTGTGTAGGCCCGTTGAGCCCATAGACGACATTGACGGCAGGGAAGTAGCCGACGCTACGGTCGCACAACCAATCGCCACGTCCGCGGTAGCTCTTGACGTGCGTAATACGGGCAAATCACGTGCGGACCTCGCTCGACGGCCGGGACGGGGGTGCGAGGGAAGGGTCGGTGGGCGGTGGGATGAGGGTGGTGTGGAAGGCAAAGCCTGACGCGGCGGCCTTGACCATGGCGTCGTACGACTCGAGAATGAGCCGAGCGGTGCGGTACTCGCCGTACGCGGCCTCGTCTCGACGCCGCACGACGGGGAACGTCCCAAGGATGTACTCGATGTCGTCGCGGTCGATCTCGTACAGGTGGAAGAAGCAAGCGTCGAGCTCGGAGCGCAGGACGGCTCGACGTTGGTCGTGCCACCGGAATGGTGGGCCGTCATAGCCGAGGTCGGCAGCGAAGCCGGCGAGGTCCCAGGCGGTGTAGGTGAGCTCGAGAACCCGGGTCGCGAGCCAGCTGGCCACGGTGGTGCTCGCATCCCAGGGGCACGGAGCGTCAAACGTTTCGGGCGGCAGGACCGGAAGCTGTTCCACAACGAAAAAGTTCAGATGCGTGCCTCCGACCTTCTGGCGCGTCACGAAGTCGAAGGCGAACGACGAGAGGACGGCAGCGAGCAAGCACCGGCGGGTCGGCGGAGCGTCTGAAAAGAAC
>JBOGGH010000438.1:0-3054 GCA_050743905.1 Acidimicrobiales bacterium | reverse complement strand
CCCACGAGCAGGCTATGGCCCGGCTGCGGGGACCCTCCAGGGGCGGAAGTCCCACCGGCGCCGGGGCCGCCGCGGCGAGCGCTCGGGCGGCCGGCGCGGCCCGGTGACCTTGGGCCCTACCGGCCGGCGCTTGCGGGACGTACCGCGCGGGTAGAGAGGGACCGGAGGGATGCCATGCAGGGAGTACAGGTGAGCAACCGTTCGCAGGTGCGGCGCCCGGAGGCCGGTGCCGGATCCGGGCGGGACATGTCAGAGGGCCTGGGACCGATGGTGGACCAGCTCGAAGCGGTGGTGAAGGCGTTGCCGGCCTACCTGCCCGATCCGGGCCAGGGAGCGGAGTGGCTGCAGTTCGACTCGGCGGTGGTGGACCTGCACCGGGCGCTCGTGTCGCTCCGCGCCATCGAGCGGGCCCGGGAGCAGCCCGACGTCCGGCTCGCTTCAGGGCCGGCCGCGGGGCCCGGGTCCGGGCTTGAGCGAGCAGGGATCACGCCGCCGGCGGGTCCCGGCCTGTCGTGACCGGTCCCGGCGCGTCCTGACGGGCGCGCCCGGGGCCGGCCCGCACCCACGGGGGACCCCGGCACCGCGCACCACGGGGGACCGCGGTGCGGCTCAGCCGGTGGCCACCGGAGCCTCGGCGACGTGCTGAGGGAACAGCACCTCGCCCGTGACCGGGCGGCTCAGGTCCGACAGGTTGACGACCCGCATGGTGTCTCCTCTCTCTCCCCGCCGTCGCTCCCGGTGCCTCCGCACCGGCGCGTCAGCGGTGCTCGAAGTGCTGGACCTGGGCGTCCGGGCCGGGGAAGAACAGGCTGTCGTGGTCGCTGTCCTCCCAGCGCACCACGTACGGCGGGCCTCCCTCCTGCCCGCGGACCTCGATGACCTCGCAGTCCCGGTCCGGCTGGCCGACCCGGTGGCTCCTGATCACTATCCGATCGCCGACGCTCGCCTCCATGGCTCCTCCCTTCTCGGCCGCCTCGCCCGCCGGGCGCCGCCCGCCGGGCTCCCACCGTGGGCCCCTCCACCCATCGTCGGCGCGCCCCCCGGGCGTGCGGTAGGGCCGAAGGTCGCATTCGCCGTCCGCACCGCCCCCGGCTCCCCGGGGGCGCCCGGCGGGCGGGCCGCGAGGTTGCCCGGGTGGGGCCCGGATGAAAAGATCGCCCCATGGCCCTCAGGGTGTTCCTCCTGGACGACCACGAGGTGGTGCGTGCCGGCCTCCGGTCGCTCCTCGAGATCGAGGATGGGGTGGAGGTGGTGGGCGAGGCCGGCACGGCGGCCGACGCGCTCGC
Source organism: Acidimicrobiales bacterium (assembly GCA_050743905.1). Lineage (GTDB taxonomy): Bacteria > Actinomycetota > Acidimicrobiia > Acidimicrobiales > RAAP-2 > JBOGGH01. The sequence goes on along the minus strand of JBOGGH010000438.1, from coordinate 1,768 downwards.
CAGGGTCCCGGCGGTCCACCCCGACGTGGCGGTCCTCGACGTACGCCTCCCGGACGGCAGTGGCGTGGAGGTCTGCCGCGAGATCCGGTCCCGCCACCCCGAGGTGGCCTGCGTGATGCTCACCTCGTACGCCGACGACGAGGCCCTTTTCGCGGCGATCATGGCGGGGGCCGCCGGCTACGTGCTCAAGCAGGTCGGGGGGAGCGACCTGGTGGACAAGCTGCAGCGCGTGGGCCAGGGCCAGTCGCTCCTCGACCCGGCGCTCACCAAGCGGGTGCTGGAGCGGGTGCAGCAGGGTCCCAAGCGCGACGAGCGGCTGGAGCGGCTCACCCCCCAGGAGCTGCGGATCCTCGACCTGATCGCCGACGGGCGCACCAACCGGCAGATCGGCGAGGAGATGTTCCTGGCCGAGAAGACGGTCAAGAACTACGTGTCCAACCTGCTGGCGAAGCTGGGGATGGAGCGGCGCACCCAGGCGGCCACGTTCGCCGCCCGCCTGGACGAGCGCACCGCGCGGCACGCGGAGCAGGACGCCTCCGGCACCTGATCGCCGGCCCAGGTCGCCGGGGCCCCGGCGGCGGTCAGCCCCCCAGCCGCACGTGGACGCCCCTGACGAGGTCGCGCCGGCGCTGCAGCGACGCCCGGAACGAGGCGTTGTCCGTGTCGGCGATCTCGGTGCTGAGCTCCCCGAGCACGCCGTCGAGCACCGCCCGGAGCTCCTCCGCCTCTTCGTTGCTGAGTTCCACGTTCATCGTCCCGCTCCCGTCCCTTCGCCCGTCCGTCGCCCGGCCACCACCTGCACCTGCCGTCCGGATCCCTACCCGGTACCGGCAGCCACAGTCTCGCCCGTCCGCGGGCCGGGTCCCAGGGCCGGAGGTCCCGAACCGTACGCGGAGCCGGCGCGCCCCGGCGGTGCGTCCTGCCCACCGGGAGCGGGGCCGCGACCGGCGGCCCGGGACTTCCGTCCCCCGCCGCGGTGACCTTTGCCCCTCCACCGGGGCGCCGCCGTGCCGCAAGGTGGCCATGTGCTCCGGATGCAACGGCGCACGCAAACGGAGAAAGGAACCCTCATGCGACGCAAGACCCTTGACCTGCTGCTCACGGCGATCGGGGCGGGGATGACCCTCGTCCTGGTGGTGGCCGGCGTGCTCCTCATGTGGGGAGCCAGCTTCGCCAACGACAGCGTCCACAACCAGTTGGCCCAGCAGGAGATCGTGTTCCCCACACAGCAGGCGTTCGCCCACGCCAAGGCCGGGACCGAGATCACCCCGAGCATGATCCCGTCGGTCTCGCAGTACGCCGGGCAGCAGCTCCTCACCGGGCAGCAGGCGAAGGTGTACGCCGACACATTCATCGCCGTGCACCTCTCGGAGATGCCGTACCACGGCGTCTACGCCAAGGTGAGCGCCGCGTCACGGGCCAACCCCACAACAGCCAAGCTGTCGGGGCTCGTCCAGACCACGTTCCAGGGCACGACCCTGCGAGGCCTGCTGCTCGAGGCCTACGCCTTCTCGGTGTTCGGCGAGATCGCCTTCGTCGCCTCGATCGCCTCGTTCGTGCTGGCCGGCCTCATGCTGCTCCTGACGGTGCTGGGGCTGCTCCACCTCCGCCGGGTCGGGGAGGACGCCCAGTTCCCGAGGATCCGACGCGAGGAGCCCGTAGCACAGGCCGCCTGACAGGGGCACCGTCCGTGTGACCCCGCCCGCCCCGAGCACTGCAGGGCGGACGGGGGGACGCGTCGCCGCCCGGCCGGAGCACTGCCTCCGGC
>JBOGGH010000437.1:0-3058 GCA_050743905.1 Acidimicrobiales bacterium | reverse complement strand
CCCGTCGGCGGGTCCGGCACCGGCGCCGGGATCGCCGCCCCGCCCCGGCTCGCCGGTTCCCCGGCGCCGGAGCGGGTGGTCCCGCAGGGTCCCGGCCACCAGGGCCACCAGCCGCTCCTGCTCCCGCTTGGGCTGGTACGAGCGCCGGCGGAACCGCTCCTCGTAGAGGGGCACCAGGTCGGGCCGGTTCGCCGCCAGCCAGGCCATGTAGTGCTCCCTCACCCCGGGCCGCAGGTGGAGGGCGACAGCGGTCACCGAGACGGCGCCGGCGGCGGCGCAGGCGGCCACCACCTCGCGCACCTGCTCGTCGCCGTCGGAGAGGCCGGGCAGCACGGGGGCCACCAGCACGCCGCAGGGCACGCCGGCCTCGTTCAGCCGGCGCACGGCGGCCAGCCGCTGCTCGGGCGGCGGCGTGCCCGGCTCGGTGAGCCGCCAGGCGTCCCGGTCGAGCGTGCCGACGGAGAGGTTGCAGTGCACCGACGTCCGCCGGGCGGCGTCCGCCAGCAGGTCGAGATCGCGCAGCACCAGCGTGGACTTGGTGAGGATGCTGAACGGGTTGCGGTGCTCGGCCAGCACGCCCACGATCCCCCGGGTCAGGTGGTACTTGCCCTCGGCGTGCTGGTACGGATCCGTGTTGGTGCCCATGGCGATGTGGTCCCCGGCCCAGCTCGGCGCCCGCAGCTCCGCCCGGAGGCGTTCCACGGCGTTGACCTTCACCACGATGCGTCGCTCGAAGTCCTCGCCGATGCCCAGCCCCAGGTAGTCGTGGGTGGGCCGGGCGAAGCAGTTGTGGCTGATCACGCCGTTCGACACGTAGTCACCCGTGCCGGTGGTCATGTCGTAGAGCGGCAGTTCCATGCCGAGCGGTTCCACCGAGACCACCTTGCGCCTGACCTTGGCCTTGAGGGCGATGCCGTCGATGGACCGCTTGCGCGTGATCGCCGGGTCGACGGTGTGGAAGAAGCGGAGGTGCTCGGCCAGGCCACCGCGGACGCGGACGTACGCCAGGCCGTTGTCGTTCCTCGTCATCTCGACCACGTGGTCGAACCCAAAGCGGCGCAGCGAGGTGGTGATCCGCACGAGGATGTGCGGGTCGGTGTTGGCGAACCGCAAGATGCCCCTGCTGTAGCTGCCTTCGGCGTCGAAGATCCCGGCCAGGAACCCCTTCGCCCACTCGTCGGACGTGACGGGGCGCCACTCGATCAGCTCGGCGACGGCCTGCACGCCCGACCGGGTGCTGTGGACGATGGCGTCCATCCGTTTGGTCGTCGCCGTGGCCGGCTGGAAGCACCGCGCTCTCGTGGGGATCCCGGCGTCGACCAGGTACTCGGACGAACGCCGTAGTCCCTCGGCGTCGACCAGCGCGAGGCGGAAGTGGTGGACCTGCCGACGGCCGCCGGGTCCGTAGGCGTACGAGCCAAGCGTCCCGTCGCCCCGGACCATCCCACACAGGTAGCCCCGCCGGTAGTCGGCATCGTGGGCCGGCCCGACGGCGAACCGGCCGGTGCCCATCAGGGTGTTGTCGAGCGTCAGGTGCGGCCGCTGCCCGGCGCCGCATCCGGTGCCGGTCACGTGCTTCCAGCCGCGGTCCGAGAGGAAGCGGTGGTCGCCGCTGGTGACCAGTTCGGTCCCGTCGTCCAACGTGGTCCGGTAGGCCGGCTTGACGACGGACCAGTGGTCCAGGATCTCGGTAATGGCGTACCGCCGGTACGCACCTCGCCGCACCGTTCCGTAGATCGCATCACCCTTGCGGACATCGGCCATGGGCTTCGTAGTCCCGTCGGCCATGAGGATGGGCGTGTCCCCGGCCACACAGTACGAGCACGCATGACTGCAACCCCGGTAGCAGTTGATGGTGTGGCGGAAGGGCATGCGGCTGCCCGCCGGGAGGGCGTTGATAACGGAGCGGGCGTTGACGTGGAGGAACTCCATGCCCCGGAACTCGCCCGTGCCCACGTGACGGGCCGCCGCCGCCTCGTCGGGGAACAGCGCGTCCCCCTGCTCCTCCTCGGCGAGGGGCCAGCGAAGGGTCATGCGGGTAGTGTAGCGAACATGTGTTCGCTCCGCCGCACGGCACCGTCCCCCGGTCCCGGGGGGCGCGGCAGTAGCCTGGACGGTCTGTGGTGACGACCAAGGGCCGCCCGCCGGCGCGCCGTTCCCAGGCCACGACCAGGGGGAAGGGCCGGGGGACCGGCACCGCGCGGGGTCGGAGCGGGACCGACGGCGGCAGCGCGGGTCGCGGCCGGGCGTCCGCCGGTGGTCGAGGCCGTGGCGCCCAGGCGGCGCCGGACGGCCTCCTGCGGGACCACGCCGCCGACCTCTGGGCGATCGGCCTGGTCACCGTGGGGATCCTGCTGGCGCTGGCCCTCTACGGCCGGGCCGCCGGCTCGGTGGGCCACGCCGTGGACGTGGGCCTGGGCGCGGTGGTGGGCTGGCCCCGCTTCCTCCTGCCGCCGGTCTGCGCCGCCGCCGGGGTGGCGATCCTCGCCGGCCGGCACCGGCCGGATCCGCTGCGCACCGGCGTGGGCGCCGGCCTGGGCCTCCTGGCGGTCTGCGGGCTGGCCGAGCTGGCCGGCGGCTCCCCGACGGCCAGTGCCTCCACGCACCAGGTCAGCCAGGCCGGCGGGTGGCTCGGCGTGGCGGTGGGGCGCCCCCTCCAGCTCGGCCTGGGCACGGCCGGGGCGGTGGTGGTGCTGGTGGCGGTGACCGTGGTGGGCGTGGTCCTGTCCACGGGCGTCTCGCTCGGGACGGTGGGTCGGTGGCTGGCGGCAGGATGGTCGGCAGTGGCCCGGGCGGCCCGCAGCCGTCAGGAGCGCGCCACGCCAGCGGAGGCCGTGGCGCCGTCGGCCGTGGCCACGCCCGCGCCCGCGTTGCCGTTCAACGTGGACGCGGCACCCGGCGAGGTGGCGCCCGGCGGGGAGACACCGGCCGATGTCGCGCCGGCACCCGAGGAGCCGGAGGACGTCACGCCGGTGCCGGACACCGGGGAGGTGCCGGTGGTGGAGGCCGCCCCCCGGAAGGCGCGCCGCCGGGCCGGCGCGGGCCCAGGGGACGGCGA
>JBOGGH010000436.1:0-3062 GCA_050743905.1 Acidimicrobiales bacterium | reverse complement strand
CCCGCCGGGTGCGCCAGGCCGACCGCTGGCGGCTGGCCTTCCGGGCCGACCGGGACCTGGTGGCGCCGGGTGAGCAGCGCCGCGTCCTGCTGGGCGACCTGGGTGCCGCCCTGGTGGCGCTGGCCATGATCGCCCTCCTCCAGAACGTGGACGTGCTGGAGGTGGGGCGGGCCGACCCCGGGCTGAGCGGCTCCTACGCGGCGGTGTCGGTGGCCAGCAAGGCGCTCGTCTTCGGCGCGCTGGTCCTGGCCGGGTACCTCCTCCCCGAGGCGGCCATCCGCTGGCGGCAGGGCGGGCACGCCCTGCGGCAGCTCGCCGTCACGCTCCTGCTGCTGGCCGTGCCGGCCACGCTCCTGCTCGTGGTGGCGGTGGGCGCGCCGCACCTGCTGCTCTCCGTGGTCTTCTCCTCCCGCTACCTCGGTGCGGAATCGGCGTTCCTGCCGCTGGTGCTGGCCATGGTGTGCCTCAGCACCACCGTGGTGCTGACCATGTACCTGCTGGCCGTGGGGCGGCGGTGGGTTACCGGCGTCCTGGTGCTGGGCGCGGCGGCGGCCACGCTGGCGGTGGTGCACGCCCACGGGGTGCCGCGGGCCACCGCCCGCGCCGACCTGGTGGTGCAGGCGGTGCTGGCCGTGGTCACCCTGGCCGGCTTCGCCAAGGTCCACCACCGGCGGCTCCAGGCGGGGTGGGGTCGCCGGGTCCGGGCGCGGCAGGGGGCTACGCTCGCCTGATGTGCCGTAGGCCGGAGCGCGGGGGGTCGTGGTCGCCGTGGCCCAGGTGAGGCAGCGCCGGGGGGCGGCCCCGGCCGGCCCGCCGGACGACGCGGTGGCCGCGGAGGTGACGGTGCCGCGGGGCACGGCGGCGCCATGGGGGACAGCGGCGCCGGACCCGGCGGTCCTGGCCGAGGTGGCCCGCCAGGCCGGGCTCCGGCGGGTGCACTTCGTGGCCTGGCGGGACCTGGACGACCCGGAGGCCGGCGGCTCGGAGCTGCACGCCCACCGCGTCGCCTCGCTCTGGGCCGAGGCCGGCCTCGACGTGACCTTCCGGACCAGCGAGGTCCCCGGCCAGCTGGCGGAGGTGGCACGAGACGGCTACCGCGTCACCCGGCGATCGGGCAGGTACGCCGTGTTCGCCGACGCGCCGCGCCGCGGCCGCCGCCTCCGGCCCCGCCCGGGTGAGGGGCTGGTGGAGGTGTGGAACGGCATGCCGTTCTTCTCACCCCTCTGGTACCGCGGGCCGAGGATCGTCTTCCTGCACCACGTGCACGCCGAGATGTGGCGGATGGTGCTGCCGCCGTGGCTGGCGCGGCTGGGGGAGACGGTGGAGGCGCGGGTGGCGCCACCCCTCTACCGCGGCAGCCGCGTGGTCACCCTCTCGCAGTCCTCGCGCCGGGAGATCGTCGCCATGCTGGGTCTGGACGAGGACCGGGTGACGGTGGCGCCGCCCGGGATCGAGCGGCGCTTCTCGCCCGGCGGCCGGCGCTCGCCCGAGCCGCTGGTGGTGGCCGTGGGCCGGCTGGTGCCGGTCAAGCGGTTCGACCTGCTGCTGCAGGCCCTGGCGCGGGCCCGTGACAAGTGCCCCGACCTGCGGGCCGTGGTGATCGGCGAGGGGTACGAGCGCCCGGCCCTGGAGGCCCTGCGGTCACGGCTCCACGCCGAGTCGTGGTTGGAGCTGCCGGGCCGGGTCGGCGACGACGAGCTGGCGGACTGGTACCGCCGGGCCTGGGTGGTGGCCTCCGCCTCGCAGCGGGAGGGGTGGGGCATGACCCTCACCGAGGCCGCCGCCTGCGGCACCCCGGCGGTGGCCACCGACATCGCCGGCCACCGCGACGCCGTGCTCGACGGCCGGAGCGGCCTGCTGGCCGACGGCGTGGACGGCATGGCCGGGGCGCTGGTGGACGTGCTCACCGACCCGGACCTCCGGGAGCGCCTGGCCCGGGGCGCGCTGGAACGGTCCCGGTGGTTCACGTGGCAGGCCACGGCCCGCACCACCCTGGAGGCGCTGGCCTCGGAGTGCGTCCGGCAGCGCTGAGCATCCCGCCGGGTGGTCGGGCGGCCGGCCGGGGAGGCCTCAGCCGGAGCAGGAGGCGGCGATCACGACCGCCGGCTCAGGCTGGAACTGGAGGACCGGGCCGGGGTCGAAGGCGACGTGGAACGGTTCCGAGCAGGTCCACGTCGACGTGCCGGCGTTGTCGTCCACCCGCACGGCCTCCTGGTACGAGGTGCCGACCGAGAGCGTGTCGTTGAACGAGAGCGAGCCGGGCGTGCCGGGGAGGCCGTTGCCCACGGCGAAGTGCTGGTAGGGGAGGGGGCCCTCGCCGACGACGACGAGGGCGACGTCCACGTCGGACTCCACCGTGTTGCCCGTCGTGAACCAGTCGAGCTGGAGCGGCACGCGGTACTGGCCCGGACCGAGCGGTGTCCAGGCGGCGGTGGTGAGGACCACCGGTGCCACGATGCCGCCGGGGCCATTGAAGAGGCTCGCCGGCAGTGCGCCGGGGTGGGGGAGGAGCTTCCGGAGGTGCCGCGCCACCTGGTCCTCGTGGGCCGTGCAGGCGGCGTGGCTGACGAACGTGAGGAGGGCGAACGTGCCGATCTTCTCCCACGGCACGTCGCCGCCGTCCAGCCACTCGTACATGCCCGTCAAGAGGTCACGGTTGTCGTACGGCTCCAGGTGGTGGAGCATCGAGCAGACGTCCCCGGCGGTCGAGCCGGCCTCTCCCGCCGGCGCCGGGGGGACGCTGGCGCCGGCCGACGGCCCCGGGGAGACCGGCACCACGCCGAGGACCGTTCCGGCCAGGACCAGGAGGACGGAGGCCGGCACCACGGCCCACGCCCTCCGCTGCCTGCAGGCTGCCCGGTAGTTGGCCAAGCCCTGGCTCGTGCCGGTTGCGTCCATGGTGACCCCCCGTCGCCTCGTGCCGCAACGCCAGTGTAGGGAAGTTGCCGGTTCCCTGCACGGACGTGAGCACGCCGGGAACGGTCAGCCCGGCATAGGGGGTGACTTCCGCCGCCGGAGCCGGCGGGCGGCCACCCGGCGGGTGGCGTCCACCACGGCGTCGG
>JBOGGH010000435.1:0-3072 GCA_050743905.1 Acidimicrobiales bacterium | reverse complement strand
CAGGGGGCGAGCTGCAGGGCAGCGGCAACCAGGACGCCGCGTACCAGGGCGAGCTGGTGGAGGTGCGGGGGTTGCTGGACCTCCGCGACGAGGGCTACGGCTTCCTCCGGTGCGACGGGTACCTCCCCTCGGCCAAGGACGTGTACGTCTCGATCAGCCAGGCCCGGCGGTTCGCGCTCCGCAAGGGCGACTACGTCGAGGGCGCCTGCCGGCCGGCGGCCAACAACGAGAAGTACCCGGCCCTGCTGCGGATCGACACCGTCTCCAGCCTCGAGCTCGACGAGGCCCGTGGCCGGCCGCGGTTCGAGGACCTCACCCCGCTGTTCCCCGACTCCCGGCTCCACCTGGAGCTCCCCGGGGCCAAGGAGAACGTGACCGCCCGCATCGTGGACCTGCTGTCGCCGATCGGGAAGGGACAGCGCGGGCTGATCGTCTCGCCGCCCAAGGCCGGCAAGACCACGGTGATGAAGCAGATCGCCCACTCCATCGAGGCCAACAACCCCGAGGTGCACCTGATGGTGCTCCTCGTGGACGAGCGGCCCGAGGAGGTGACGGACATGCGGCGGTCGGTGAACGGCGAGGTGGTGGCCTCGACGTTCGACCGCCCGTCGGACGAGCACACCGCGGTGGCCGAGCTGGCCATCGAGCGGGCCAAGCGCCTCGTGGAGATGGGCAGGGACGTGGTGATCATCCTGGACGGGATCACCCGGCTGGCCCGTGCGTACAACCTGGCCGCCCCGGCCACCGGCCGGATCATGTCCGGCGGCGTGGACTCCGGCGCCCTGTACCCGCCCAAGAAGTTCTTCGGCGCCGCTCGGAACATCGAGGAGGGCGGCTCCCTCACGATCCTGGCCACCGCCCTGGTGGAGACCGGGTCGAAGATGGACGAGGTGATCTTCGAGGAGTTCAAGGGCACCGGCAACATGGAGCTGCGCCTCGACCGCCGGCTCGCCGAGCGGCGCCTGTACCCCTCGATCGACGTCAACGCCAGCTCCACCCGCCACGAGGAGCTCCTCTTCGACCGGGGCCAGCTCCAGCAGGTGTGGAAGCTCCGCCGGGTGCTCAACGCCCTGGCCAGTGACGGCAACGCCGCCTCCGGCCTCGAGCTGCTGATGGACAAGATCCGCACCACCAAGAGCAACGACGAGTTCCTGGCCGAGATCGCCAAGGGGCCCACGCCCAACAACTGACCGGGCCGGCACCCGCACGGCACCCGGCCGGGCCGGGCCACCTGCCGGCCGCGGGCCCTACACTGGACCGTCCGACACCACCGGGAGCGACGAGATGAAAGCAGACATCCACCCCGACTACATCGAGGCCACCGTGCGCTGCTCGTGCGGGAACACCTTCACGACCCGCTCCACCAAGGCCGACCTGCACGTGGAGCTGTGCAACGAGTGCCACCCGTTCTTCACCGGCAAGCAGAAGCTGGTGGACTCCGGCGGCCGCGTGGAGCGGTTCCAGCGTCGCTACGGGAAGCGCAAGCCTGCAAAGCGCTGACGTGGACGAGCGCCTCGCCGGGCTCGAGCAGGAGCTCGAGGAGGTAGAGGCGGAGCTGGCGGGCCCGGCCGTCGCCCGGGACCCGGCGCGTCTGCGGGACCTCTCCCGCCGGCACAAGGAGCTGGGCGAGGTGGTGGGCACCTGGCGCGAGCTGCAGCGCTCGAGAGCCGACCTGGACACCGCCCGCGAGCTGCTGGACGGCGTGGCCGGCGACGACCGCCAGGTGGTCCAGGCGGAGGCCTCGTCTGCCGAGGCGGCCATCGAGGAGCTCGAGGACCGGCTGCGCTCCCAGCTCCTGCCGCGGGACCCCAACGACGGCCGCAACGTGATCGTGGAGATCCGCGGGGCCGAGGGCGGCGAGGAGGCCAACCTCTTCGCCCGGGACCTCTTCGCCATGTACACCCGTTACGCCGCCCGCCGCGGCTGGAAGGTGGACGTCCTCTCCGAGAGCCCGTCCGAGCGCGACGGGCTGAACGAGGTGGTGCTCGTGGTCAAGGGGGAGGACGCGTGGTCGCGCCTCGAGCACGAGGCCGGCCCGCACCGCGTCCAGCGGGTGCCCGTAACGGAGTCCAAGGGGCGGGTGCACACCTCCTCGGCCACCGTCACCGTGCTGCCCGAGGCGGACGAGGTGGACGTGGCCATCGACCCCGCCGACCTGAAGATCGACGTCTACCGCTCCACCGGCCCCGGAGGGCAGTCGGTCAACACCACCGACTCGGCGGTGCGGATCACCCACCTGCCCACCGGGATCGTGGTGGCCATGCAGGACGAGAAGAGCCAGATCCAGAACCGCGCCAAGGCGATGACCGTCCTGCGGGCCCGCCTGCTCAAGGCCGAGCAGGACCGCCGGGCTTCCGAGCTGGCGGCCCAGCGGCGGAGCCAGGTGGGCGGGGGCGGCCGCTCGGAGAAGGTCCGGACCTACAACTTCCGGGAGAACCGGGTCACCGACCACCGGGTCAACGTCACCCTGCACAAGCTCGACCAGGTGCTGGCCGGGGACCTCGACCAGCTCACCGAGGCCCTCATGGCCGACAAGAGGTCGCGCCAGCTCGCCGGATGAGCCTCGCCGACCGGCTCGGCTCGGCCTCCGAGGCCCGCTGGCTGTCGCGCTTCGCCCCGCCCGATCGCCTCGACGAACTGGTGGCCCGCCGCCTGGCCGGCGAGCCGCTCCAGTACGTGCTGGGGAGCTGGGTCTTCCGCACCCTGGAGCTCACCGTGGACCGCCGGGCGCTCATCCCCCGGCCGGAGACCGAGCAGGTGGTGGAGGCGGCGCTGGCCCGCCTCGGGGACCGCCCCCACCCGGTGGTGGTGGATCTCGGGACGGGGTCCGGCGCCGTGGCCCTCTCGATGGCGGCCGAACGGCCGGGCGCCGAGGTCTGGGCCACGGACGCCGACGCCGCGGCGCTGGAGCTGGCGGCGGCCAACCGGGAGCGCACCGGCGTGGCGGCCACCCTCTGCCGGGGGGACTGGTACGGGGCGCTGCCGGCCCGGCTCCGCGGCCGCGTGGATCTCGTGGTGTCCAATCCGCCGTACGTGAGCGAGGCCGAGTGGCCGGCGCTCGACGCCGAGGTG
>JBOGGH010000434.1:0-3080 GCA_050743905.1 Acidimicrobiales bacterium | reverse complement strand
GTGTATTCCTTGTCCCACGATGAATTCCTTCGAGCCCTACGATTCTCCGCGAGGCCAATTCATGGCCGTACAATACCACGTATACGCGTCCCGGACGGTCTCAACATCAGCAGTCCACACAAACTCGTCTGCACCTGACAGTTCAGCTATCAACGCCGCCAAGCCGACCAGTGACAGCGAATCGAAGCCAATATCCACAAACCGAGTCTCGGGCTCGATGTGTTCAAGATCTCGAGCCTCCTCGAGTTCTGTAGCAAGCATTTCGCCAAAGTATCTATTCAGGTGGTCCCACTGGCTCCAGCTGCCTGGCATGAACCCGTAGGTCTGCGTTGGTGAACCGTCCGACGGGCTCATCGAGTCGGACGAGCCACTGCTCACCGTCTTTGGCAATGACGGTCACCATCTGTCCGTGAAGGTATTGGGGCCTGAGGTTGTGCCCGAGTCGGACGCGGTCACCGACATGGAGTCGGCTGGCAGCGACGAGCTCCTCCACTGCGTCGATCGCAGCGAGACGATCGTTGACCAGTGTCGCGATCTCCTCGAGATGGCCGTCGAGGGCTCCGATGCGGAGGGCAACGAAGAGTGGTTCGACATCGATTCCATCGAGGTAGGCAGCGGGGTCCGTCGTCGGGTCGATGACGGGTTGTGATAGGTCCACTCGTCTCGGGCGGAGAGGTGGAGTCGTGCGGGGCTTCTTGCGCGTCACCATGGGAACAGTCTTGTCGATCATGGCCAGATCGCCCGATGAGATGGAGGTCAGGTCCGAGGAAGCCCCGCCGGGAGCCAGACCCCGCCGTCGAAGAGCAGGCGCAGACCGTCGAGTACCGGCTGGCCATGCTTGCGCATGGTCGAGAGGTAGCTGCGGATGTGGCAGAAGTTCCGGGCGCCGTCGAGGGTGCGCCAGGAACCGGAGATCTTCTGCTGGAGCTTTACGAGCCTGACGTCACGTTCTGCCTGGTTGTTGTCCCAGCTCACAGAGAAGTCGGTGGCGAAACGCAGCACGTCGGCCCGTTGGGTATCGAGGCGGGTGAGGAGGTTGAAGGCCTTTTTGTCGATCCCCGCCCGCTTGCCCACCGCGGGTTCGGGGTTGGCGGACCAGCCCTTCTTGACCAAGGTGCCGTAGCGGACCCGGATCGAGTGGAGCGCCTTGTCGTCGAGGTGCTCGGCGCCAGTTTGGCGTGCTGCGTCGACGGTCTCTTTGGCCTCGACGAGCAGTCCGATCATCTCGTCGGCCCATCCCTGGTCCCATGCCACCGCCACGTTCTCCAGCTCACGGAGGTGGTGGGCATTGCACAATTGATGGAGCACGTCATAGGAGCGGTAGGGCTTCCAGCCGTCGTGGACGGCGACCCCACGCATCTTCGCCAGCACGCCCATCTCGTCCATGGCCACCGTGCCACGCCGCCCATGGCAGTCGAGCAGGGTGTAGAGGGCGGTGCAGGCGACGTGGACCCAGTGGAGCTTCCCGGCCACTCGGCCCCCCGTCTCGTCGAAGTGGACGGCAGGGGCGTCGATCAACAGGTCACGGATCACTTCTTGGAACAGACCGAGTGCTCCCCCGGCCTCGGCCACCATCTGGGCGAGGGACCCGACGGAGATGGTGATCCCGAGCACGTCGTTGAACAACTGGGCCATGCGGTCATAGGGCAGGTGCTGGTGCACGGCCAGGTAGACGGCGAGTGAGCGGATGCCGGGGCCGTAGCAGGCGGGGGCGGTTGCCTCTCGAGGCGGTGCCGCCTTGGTCTCACAGCCGCAGGTGCAGCGAAGACGCTGCATCTGGTGCTCGGTAACGAACGGCTGCATCGGCGGCAGTTCGAACACCTGACGACGTTCGGAGTCCACCAACTCGGCACCCTCGAGACTCTCCCCGCACCCTGCACACACCGCCGGCGTGTGGAACTCGATCTGGTCGGGATCGTCCACCTGAGCCAGATGCTTGCCTTCTGCACCGGGCTGCTTCCCCGGACGGCGCTTGGCTGCCCGACGCTCGGCCCGATTGGGAACGGGAGGCTTCGTGAACCCTTCCGCCGACGGGGGCATCGACGAGTTGCGCGGGTTTCGCCCCAGGCGCTCCTCGAGATCGGAAATGCGTTCTACGAGCGAGCGGTTGAGCTCTTCGAGTTCAGCGACACGCGCCAGGCTCTGTTCGTTCGAAAGCTCAAGCGCAGCGACAAACTCGCTGAGCTCCTCAAAGGAGGGCGCGTCGTCGAACGGAGAACGGTCGTCGGTCGGAATTCCCAACGTTACGCGCGGTGTTCCCCCAGGTGGGTGATGGTGAAGTCAAGGGACCTGAACAGATACGCTATCCGGCGAACACTCGGTGGCGCTCCGTAGCTTCCCGAGCCGGAGTGCTTCCTTGTATTCCCGTTGGCGTGGCTCAAGCTTTTGCCTCGGGTCAAGTCCCCCGGGAACGCTGATTCGTTGAGCGAGCTACCCACGGCAATGCCGGATGACGCCTAAATTCGGGACCTCATGGAGTTTCTGTCGTCTCCCGGGCTACCGGCGAGACGACGTCATCCAAATCATCGAGGGGCTGCCATGAGTCGGCCATTCCATCGATGCCCGGCCCCCGTGACTCTTCTGAAGACCGACAACCGCATCGGACGCTCAGCAGGCTGAGCCCTGTTCAAGGTGCCGCGCAAGGAGCCTCTTGCCGATGTCTGACGCGGCAGCAGCAGAACCGGACGGTGGTCAAGAAGTGGCCGCGTTAAAGGTTGGATGATCGTTCTCGATCGTGCGCGAAGCGGCAGCTGTCGACGAGTCGTCGGGGATAGGAGTGGGACGCCAGTCGAATGTCCATATCTCTGAAGGACGTCCCCATGCTGCACTAAATCACCGGCGATCTCTTTACACGTCCGTGTCCGTAGTAGCGAGTCTCTGCTCGACCGCCGCGGTCGAAGGCCGTTCGCCCGACTGCATAATCAGAACCTGAGCAATGGCTGCCGCCGCCGTGGCCCGAGTTGCGTGAAGAGTCTGAGCTTTGAGGCTCGCCGCGTTGCCCGACCGCCGTAGCTCGGACTTAGCGACCGCTATGTAGTTGGCGACCTTCTGCTCCGGTGTGTCACTTGCCAGCCTTAAGG
>JBOGGH010000433.1:0-3080 GCA_050743905.1 Acidimicrobiales bacterium | reverse complement strand
CCTTGTAGGAGCTGGGTTCTTCGCCAGAGGAGGAGCTGCGCGCCGGAATTCCCAACGATACGCGCGCGTCCTCGGCAAGTGGTGGACCTCGCTAAACAAGTACGACTCACCTTTGCCCTTCCCCGTGAGGTCAGGGCGCATCGCGAGTCCAATCTTGATCACCTCAGGCTCGGTGCGCTCAAGCGTTATGAAGCCGGCGAGTGTTCCATTCGCGTCCCAGGCTCCGAAGTGGGAATCGAGCTTCCACCCGGTGACGTCCAAGAACTCCTCCAGGTCGTCTTGGTCGGCGGTCAGGTCGTAGAACGAGTAGGGCTCTGGGTAGTGCCAGCCGAGAACGGCGTGTGCGTCGCCGGCGGACAACGGCCGGAACTCGTACATCAACGTTCAGGGTAGGGTCGCAGACGCAAACAACGAGACCTCACCGTTCGCCGGGGCACTACGAACGCTGGGTCAGGGAGCCGCAGAACGCCGGGCTGCACCAACGAGGGCATCGCGGCGGAATCGGCGTTGTGTAGGTCTTTCTCATCGAGATCGAGTAGAAGTAGAGAGAGGCGTCCGCAGGGCCGCCCATCGCCCCCGAGGTTCGTCGGGTCGGTGATGACTGTGGGTTCATGGCCACTCAGGGTGGTCGGATGGCTGGCGACCCCGCTCTTTGGGCGTACATCCCTGGCCTGAGTGAGTGGATTGGCGACGGAGCGAGCACAGGAACAGCGAATTGCCGGGGCACAGCCGGTGGTGCCTGTAGGCCTCGGGATCCCACAAGTCCAAGCGACTGGGTTTCTACCCGACCGCTTTATCGCCCACCGCACCAGGTAGTCCCACTATTTCTGGCATCGCCATAGGCGACTATACCATCCCGATAGAGCCCACCACCTATGCCGGCAGCGGCCGGGCGGGCGAGCGGGCATACATAGGGCCGGTTCGGACTAGCGGCGGAGGGGAGCCACTTGTCCACCTAGCGCTACGAGATGTGGTGGGCCGTAGACACTCGTATTCGACCCTCCTGGACGTGCGGCGACGGCTCGACACGCTGATGTCGCCATCGTGATCGTGTGCCCGCCTGCGCGGTGAAGCGAGTGTCTGGCCGCTCGCTGGCACACCGTCGAGTCTCGAGAGCGTGCCCAAGCCCACGACCGCCGGAAGAGTAGAACCACGGCTGTTGCTGGGCCGTAGGGCAGCCGCCCAGCACGGCGACGGGTCTGGCGGCGTCTCGGACGGCGTCTCTGGCGGCGTCTCGACCGGCGGCTTTGAGACGCCGGGAGAAGAGCCCCACGAACCACCGGAGCAGGGCGTATGCCTCCCCGGCGTCCGAGGACCCCGACTCCTGGAGTAATTCATGACTGCCTCTTCTCCTCGGCATGGCGCCATGTCCGCACTCGACATCGTCGGGCGGCTAACCGACCGCGACAGCACCGGACACTGAGACCGCATCGTTCTGCAGGTAGCGGACCTGTTTCGTGCGACATCACGCGTACCGGCGGCGGAGCCACCAGTAGGTGAGCCCGCACAGCGCCAGTGCAGCTGCGAGGAAGATCCCCATCTCGGCCCACTGGAACGGCCAGAAGCGACTCGCCGGCTGATAGGTGAGGACCGTGTGGTACGTGGCAGAGAGCTTGCCGATGCACGCTTGCATCTGCGCGGGTCCCGGCCCTGCCGCTACGGGTCTTCCGCCCGAGGCCCCAAGCTCTTTGGAGAACTGGCCGATTGCGGGGCACGCCTGTCCGATGATGTGGCTCGTGGGACCATGGCCAGCCTTGTCGACCACCGCAGTCGCGTACACCCATGCGTTTGGGATTGTCACATGAGGAGGGGTGAGCACGACGCCGTTCCCGTTCCCCGACCCGAAGCCGAAGCTGGGAATCGCTGAGCTGGCGTTGAGCTTGAGGGACTCGTGCACGGGCGAGGCGAGGTTGGGACGAACCCAGTACGTGACCGCGAGACGCGCGGCCGCAAACCCCACGCCGGTGACGGCCATCGCCGCGATCGTCCGGCGTAGCAGCACGCCTGCCGTCGCCCCGAGGGCGAACGCGAAGGCCGCGTACCCGATGGGTGCGACCCCATGGAGGCCGAAGCTCGCGAGGCCGAAACGATTCTGGTTCGCAGCATCGATCGGGCTTGCCCACCAGTAGACCATCCAGGTGAGCAGCCCACCGAATGCCATTGCGACCACGCCCACCACCCCGAGCTTCACGGCGAGCCAACGCTTCCGGGTGACGCTCTGGGTCCAGGCGATGCGAAAGGTGCCGGTCTCGAGCTCTCGGGCGATGAGGGGAGCGCCAAGGAACAACCCGACGAGCGCAGGGGCGATGGCCACGATGATCTGCAGGGCGCTCTGGAGCGGCTTGTCGGCGTTGACCACCGGGTTCGTCGCCGTGGCGCAGTTTCCCGCCGCCTTGCAGGTGCTCTGGAAGGCGTCGTTCACGTTCACGAGGTTCACCCCGGAGACGACGAGGACGATCGCAAGCACGAGTAGCACGCCCACGACGACGACGGCCTCGGCGCGGAACTGACGGATCGTTACCCGGATCATGAGCGGACCTCCAGCTTCAGTCGGCGGTCCCCTTCGACGGCGTGCGCCATGTAGGCGAGAACCAGGTCTTCGAGGTCGAGCTGTTCCACCGACCACGAGGGATCGAGAATGGAGCTATCGGTCCGCACCACGAGCGTGCTCTGCTTGTCGGTGTGGCTCTCGGCAATGACCGCCTGATCGCTCGGCAGTGCGTCACGGTCGTGTCGTGGACCGGTCAAGCGGTGATGGGACGCGAGCAGCTCGTCGATGTCGCCTGCGACCCGCACCCGGGAGTCGACGAGCACGACCAGGTAGTCACAGACCCGCTCGAGGTCGGCGACCAGGTGGGACGAGAGAACGACGCTCGATCCGTGCTCTGCGACGACCTCCATGAGGCCCTGGAGGAACTCACGCCGGGCGAGGGGATCGAGGCTAGCGACGGGTTCGTCCAGTAGGAGCAGCTCCGGGCGCTTCGCCACCGCCAGGGTGAGCGCGAGCTGCGCTTGCTGCCCGCCCGAAAGCCTGCCCGCCTTCTCATGAGGGTCGAGCCCGAGCCTGTCTCTTATACACA
>JBOGGH010000432.1:0-3082 GCA_050743905.1 Acidimicrobiales bacterium | reverse complement strand
GCGACACGGTGGTGCGGGCGGCCGGCACGGTGGGCTGGTCGCGCGAGGCGGCCGCCGTCACCCGGGGCCAGGCCGCCGGCCCGCCCGCGGTCAGCTCCACGTCCCAGCGGGAGGGGTCGTCGTACCAGGTCACGGACGGCCCGTGGACCGGCTGGCCCTGGGGGCCGATGGTCCCGAGCCAGCTCGACTGCGAGGGACGCACCCCCTCCAGCACCGCCGGCTGGTGGGTGAGCGGCGTCACCAGGCCCGAGTGGCGCACCTGGTAGACGTCCCACGTGGTGGACAGGTGCTGGCCGCCGTATGTGGACGCCCACGGCCCGGTGCTGGCGAGGAGGCGCAGTGTCGGGTCGGCGGACGCCGCCTGCTGCACCTGCGGGCTGAAGGCCATGAAGTAGCGGGCCCCCAGGAGCTGGAGGTGCTGGACGCCCAGGGGCACGTCCAGCGGCCCGTACGGCAGCCCCACCACCGCCTCGGACGGCGAGGGCGAGAGCTCGGCCTGGTTCAGGAAGTGGTACGGCGTGGTGGCCGACGACTCGAAGAGCAGCCCCTCCATCGAGTCCACGCAGCCGTTGGTCCAGTACGGCAGGAGCATCAGTGCCTCGGGCGTCCCGAACCGGTTCTCGTCGGCTGTGTACTCCCACATGGCGCGCCCGCAGCCGTGCCGGTGGCCCACCCGTGTCATGAGCTCCACCAGCGCGTGGTACTCCGGGTAGTCCGCCTTGCCCTCGTAGCCGGTGTAGTTCCAGTCCGCCCAGGAGCTCACCTGGTCCGCCCCGGGCGTGATCCCGATGTCGGGCAGCGCGCCGGCGAGCGACGGGACGAACGGCGTGGCCACCACCACCAGCACCCCCAGCAGCGCCAGCAGCGGACCGGCCACGGCGCCCGGCGCCCACGGCGGGACCCGCGGCCGCGGCGGGTAGCCCGCCTCGTCCGGCTCCGGCCAGGCGGGGCCGCGCCCGGCCGGCTCCCCGGAGGCGGCGTCGGGGACGGCCGGCTCCCCGTCCGTGCCGGCGGCAGGGGCCACGGGCGACCGCACGTAGCGCACCCACCGGGCGAGGCGCTCCCGGCGGATCCACCGGGCCACGGCGGCCACCGCCACGCCGAACACCCAGCCGGCCAGGAGGTAGACGCACAGGAACCACAGCGGCAGCAGCCGCACGTTGTAGAGGCTCCCCTGGGGATCCACCACCAGCCCCAACGCCGAGAGGCCGCCGAGGGCCGCCACCAGCAGGCCGAACCGGCTGCGCAGGAGGAGCGCCACCACCCCGCCGACCCCGGCCAGCACCAGCGCCCACATGGCGGCCACCGGGAAGAGGATCGCCACGTAGGTGGTGACGTTGGCGTAGTTCATGGTGGTCGCGTACGGCTGGCGCACCCCGAACGGGACCAGCCACCACCCCGACAGCAGCAGCCCCAGGACCACGGTGGAGACGCCCCACCACAGCGAGGGCCACCGCCCGCGGACGCCGTGGGGCGCCGGCACCCGCGCCACCCGGGCCGAGGGACGCCACAGGCCGTCGTGGAGGCGCAGCCGCTCGGGGAGGAGCTCGCCGAGCGTCAGCAGCGCCGCACCGGCCAGGGCGAACATCGCCGGGACGATGTGGGCCAGGACGCACAGCGCCAGCACCACCGCGGTCCACCCGCGGTGGCGGCCGGTGCGGATGCCCCGGGCGAACAGCCCCAGGAAGAGGACGGCCAGCGACAGGCTGAGCGAGTAGGCGTACTCCCCGGCGAGCGTGGAGAAGAGGTCGCCGCCGTAGATCGTGTACGAGTATGTGAAGAGGAAGGGGAGCGTGGCGGCGGCGAGCACCGCCGGCACCGGCGGCCGCAGCCCGAACAGCCGCCCCGCCGCCCACGCGGCCACCGGCAGGAGGAGCGAGCCCAGGACCGTGGCCAGCTTGAAGGCCACGTTGTAGCTGACGACGTGGGCGGCCAGCGCCACGAGCACGTCCGGCAGGACGAAGTAGAAGGTGTAGTCGGGGTAGCCGTCGTACCAGGCGGGGTCCCACCCGGTGAGGTGGGGGAAGAGGTGCGCCTCGAAGAACGCCGGCATCATGTAGTGGGCGCCGGTGTCGCCGCCGGTCGTGGTGGACCCCGACAGCAGGAGGCTCGGGTGGAGCTGCCACAGGGTGACCGCCACCACCCCGGCCACCACCGCCGCGGTGGCGAGCCCCGGTCCCCACCACCCCCACCCCTGCCGCCGCGGCAGCCAGGGGCGGCGCAACGGCAGCCCCTCAGTGGAGGACAACGCCACGGCTGTTCAAGATGGCGAGGACGGCCACCAGGTTGAAGGTGGCGTGGGCCACCATGTTCATGCCCAGCCGGCCGGTCCGGAAGCTCACGAGCGCCAGCACCATCCCGAAGGCGGCCAGCCCGGCGAACTGCTCCCACTCGCCGTGGGCCAGTGCGAAGAGCAGCCCGTCCACCACCACCGCCGCCGCCACGGCGACCGCCCGGCGGGTGGAGGGACCCGGGGCGGCGGGCGCCAGGATCCGGGCCAGCGCCCTGAACAGCAGCCCGCGGAAGAACAGCTCCTCGAAGAACGGCGCGCCCACCACGGTGAGCACGGCGATCACGGCAAACCCCCAGCCGTGGGAGGCGCCGGTCAGCTTGGTGGTGGGCGCGCTGAATGTCTTGGAGTTGTGGACGAACGGCGCGTAGGCGAGGTCGATCAGGAACTGCGACACCAGCCCGATCACCACGCCGAGGGCGTCGACCGGGCGGAACCGGATCCCGAGGTCGGCCACGAGCCGGCCGGTGCCGCGGGTCCGGCTGGCCAGCCACGGCGCGGCCAGGAAGCCCACCCACAGCCCCACCAGGGACACGCCCACGTACCACTCCGGCGGGGCCGCCATCCGCTCGATCCGGCTGAGCTGCCCGCTCTCGCCGGCCAGCGCCGCCGCCACGGTCACCAGGACGAGGGCGGCCAGCTCCCCCACCACGAACCCGATGACCGCGAAGAGGAGCCAGGCCCACCCGTCGCGGCGGGTTGCCGGCGGGGCGCCCGGGCGGTCCAGGAACGTGGGCGGGCCCCCGCCGGCGCCGGGAGCGGGCGGGGGTGCGGGAGCGGGCGGCGACCCCC
>JBOGGH010000431.1:0-3085 GCA_050743905.1 Acidimicrobiales bacterium | reverse complement strand
GGCCCGGGACGGCGGCGGCGCCCGGCACGCAGGTGCCGGCGGGGACGCGGGTACCGGTGGCGCTGCCCCTGGCGGTCGACCGCTCGGGCCTGGCGGGGCTCGCCGCGTCCGTCTCGGACTCCCGCAGTCCCTCGTACCACCGGTTCGCCTCGATGGCGACCGTCGCCACCACCTACGGGGCCGGCGCGGCCGCCGTCGCCGCCGACCGACGGGTGCTCCACGCCGACGGCCTCCCGCTCCGCCTCGACCCCACCCGCGGGGCGCTGTGGGGCGTGGTGACCGCCGGCCAGGTGGAGCGCTACTTCGGCACCACCCTCGTGGCGTCGGGCGGCGTGGTCCGCCCGTCCGGGACGCCCCATCCGCCCCCGGGCCTGGAGGGCGTGACCGGTGTGGTGGGCCTCGACGCGAGCGGCGCGCCCTCCGCCCCGGCGGCGGCCACAGACCGTGGGAGCGGCGGGAGCGGGAGCGGGGCCCAGGGAGGCTCGACGCCACCGTGCCCCGCCACCGTCCCCACCCGCACGTCGCTCGCCCAGCGCTTCGGCTTCACACGCACCCTGGCCGCCGGGGCAGACGGCGCCGGCACCACCGTCGACATCCTCTCGGTCCACCGCTTTGAGCCCGCCGTGTTCGACGCCTACGACCGGTGCACCGGCGCGTCACTCGCCGCCGGCTCCATCGCCGAGCGCGTGGTCCCGGCCACGCCGCCCAGCGCCGGCGGCCCGGAGATCGCCCTCGACTCGCTGATCCTCACGCTCCTCGCGCCGGCAGCCCGCCTCGGGGTGGTGCGGTTCGACCCGTCCACCTCCATCGCCTTCCCGCTGCTCGAGCTGCTGGCGGGCGGGTCCGTGCCCGACGTGCTGGACGTCACCGTGACGTCCTGCGAGCCGTCCCTCCCTCCCGCCGACCTCGCGCTCTCGGAGTGGCTCCTCTCCGCCCTCGCCGCCACCGGGACCTCCACCGTGGCCGCCGCCGGCGACACCGGCTCGAGCGGGTGCCACCCGGCGTCGGACGCGCCGGCGGTCACCTACCCGGCGTCGTCGGCGTTCGTCACGGCGATCGGCGGCGCCTCCTACGGCGGCGGCCCGGGATCCCCCGCCGCGCTGTCGGCCTGGGACGAGCCCGGGGTGGCGGGCGGAGGGGGCGGCACCAGCGGGGCGGTCCACGCACCGCCGTGGCAGGGCGGGACCTGGCGGAGGGTCCCCGACGTGGTCGCCTACAGCGTGCCCGGCGGGGTGGGCAGCATCCCGGTCTGCACTATCGCGACGTCCTGCCGGTGGCGGGCGGTCGGCGGGACGAGCCTGGCCGCCACCGTGCTCGGTGCCGCCGCCGTGCTCCTGGCCCAGGAGGACGGCACGAGCGGGGCGGCCGCCCGCTGGGGCAACCTGGCCGGGGCCGTGTGGCGCGCCGGGGCCGCCGACCCGGGCGTGGCCGACGTCACCGCCGGCGCCAACACCACCTTCACCGCGGCCTGCTGCCGTGCCGCCCCCGGGTACGACACTGCCACCGGCTGGGGCCTCCTCGACCCGGACGCGCTCGGCCCGGTGCTGCGGCCGCTCGGCGGCTGACCGGCCGCCGTCAGGAGGCGACGAAGGTGACCAGGACCTCGCCCTCGGAGGCGGAGTCGGTCACCGTGGGGAACGTGCCGGGCGTGGCGGTGGTGCCCACGGCGTAGCTGCCGCCGCCACCGCCGCCACCGCCGGGGTCGAGCTGGCCGCCGGCACCACCGCCACCGCCGCCGCCGAAGCCGCCGCCACCGCCGCCACCGCCGCCGTCCCGTGTGGAGTGGACGTTGTGCCACTCCCCCTCGCCGCCCTGGCCGGCGGAGCCCAGCGCCAGCGACGAGGCGTTCTGCCAGGGCGTGGCTGTGCCCGGTCCTGTCTTGGTGGCGTTGTGCACCGGGCCGCCGAGGCCGCCCACGCCGTCGCTCCCGTACTTGCCGGCCTTCGATGTCGCGCCGTCACCGCCGTCGCCGCCGGGCCCGGCGGCCCCGAAGTCGCCGCCGTGGCCGCCGTGGCCGCCGGTGCAGTTGGCCGAGTCCCCCCCGGCCCCGGCCTTCGAGGCGTTCGTGCTTGTGGTGGCCAGCGCAGCCCCGCCGGACCCGCCGTAGCCGCCGGCGCAGGACGTCCCCGCGGCACCGCCCCCACCTCCGCCCCCGGCGTCCAGGAGGACGTCGGTCGAGGTGCACGAGCTGTAGCCCACGATGCAGGCCGATGTGGACTGGAGATCCTTGGTGGCCACGATCGTGGACGAGCCGCCGTTGGCGCCGTCGTGCTCGTCGTAGAGCCCGGTCTCGCCGAGGTAGTAGTAGAGGACCGGCGACTGGTGGGCGGCGACGTAGGCAGACTCGGTGGTCGCCGTCTGCGCCTCGCCCCCCGAGCCGCCCGCGCCGCCGTGCTGGGCGCCGAAGGTGCTTGTGCCGAGCGTGTAGCCGTCCGCGCCCCACCCGCCGAACGCCGTCATCACCAGGGGGGTTGTGTCCGTGACCGCCCCGTCCACGGCGTCGGCCTCCCCCACCAGCGTGGCCAGGTTGTAGTTGGTGAGGTCGTTGCTCTCGGGGAGCTGGCACTGGACCACGCCGGTGGCCGGCGAGCTGCATGTGGCGGGCACGCCTGTGGTCACCGCGCCGCGGGCGTTGGTCGGCGCCGCGGTCGACGAGGTGGAGGACGCCCCCTGCTGCGTCACCGGGCCCGACGAGCAGCCCGCCAGCACGGCCGCGAAGAGCAGGGCACCGGCGCCCGCCGCGGCCACCGTGGGTAGAGCGGGTCGCTGGGGCACGGCGAGATGCTACGCCCAATGCAGCGACGGATGGTGGTCCGCTCCCGCCGCCGGCCGGGCGGCCCCGGGACGCGTGCCGGCCGTTGCCCGGAGGCGCCCGCGTCCCCTACCGTCGGGCACCGCGCAGACGCGCCCCGCGCCGCCACGGCCATGCCGGCGGCCCGGGACCCCGGACCATGACAGGGAGGCCGCCGTGCCCAGTCCCCTCAGCTCGCTCGGCGTGGCCTCCCCCGTCCTGGCCGCGCCGATGGCCGGCGGGCCCACCACGCCGGCGCTGGTGGCCGCGGCGGCCCCCACAGGGGGCCTCGGG
>JBOGGH010000430.1:0-3099 GCA_050743905.1 Acidimicrobiales bacterium | reverse complement strand
GGAAGAGGACCGGCACCCCCATCGCCGCCACCACCCGGGCCACCGCCGCCGCCCGGGGCTCGCCGCCCGGCTCGTCCGGCACCGGGACCTTCAGCAGGGGGGAGCCCATGTCGTGGGCCACGACGGCGGCGTACACCACCGAGTCCACGTCCCGGGCCATGGCGCCGTCCCGCCAGACCACGGGCTCCACCAGCGCCTCCAGGCCGGCGGCGCGCGCCCGCTCCAGCACCTGCCCGAGGAGCTCGAGGGCCCCGGCGGTCAGCGGGTCCGAACGGTCGATCCGGGTCATGTGCTTCACCCCGGTCCGGCCGTCGGCCGCCGCCCGCTCCACGCTGGCCACCAGCCGGTCGTCCAGCTCGAAGGCCGTGCCGGCGAGCCCCGTGCGGTTGAGCGAGAGGTACGTCCGGTGCCGCGGTGCCACGGCGCCCGACCGGGCCAGGTCCCCCAGCGGCTGGGCGGAGGCCAGGATCCCGTCGCAGTGCGGCAGGGCGTCGGTCAGCGCGGCCAGGAGGTCCCCGTACCGCTCCACGGTGACCACGCCGCGCGCCCGGTGGTCGGCCGCCAGGACGAGCGAGGGCACGGGCAGCCCGCCCGCCGCCCCGTGGGGACCGCCGGCGGGCGCCGCCGTCATCCCACGCCCGCCAGGCGCAGCACCACCTTGGCCACGGCGGAGAAGTCCTCGCGCCCGTACCCGGCGGTGCTGGTGGCGGTGAGCGCCTGGCGGGCCGTGGCGGTGGTCGCCAGCGGCACGCCGGTCTTGGCGCCGAACGCCAGGGCGAGGTCGAGGTCCTTGGCCATCAGGTCGGTCATGAAGCCCGGCTGCCACCCGTTGGACGCCGGGCTCTCGGGGATCACCCCGGGCACCGGCAGGCGGGTCCGCACCGCCACGCAGTCGCCGGTGGCGTGGAGCAGGACCTCGAGGAGGCGGGACGGGTCCACGCCCGACTTCGTGGCCAGGGCGGTGGCCTCGGCGGTGGCCACCATCTGGGCGGCGTAGATGAGGTTGTTGCAGATCTTCACCACCTGCCCCATGCCGGGACCGCCCACGTGGACCACGAGCGCGGCGAACGGTTCCAGCACCGGCCGCACGTCGTCGAGGGTCTCGGCGCTGCCCCCCACCATCAGGGTGAGCGTCCCCTTCTCGGCGCCGATCGTGCCGCCCGAGAGCGGCGCCTCCAGGTAGCGGGCACCGGTGGCCGCCACCCGCTCGTGCTGGGCCCGCTCCACGGCGGGGTCGATGGTCGAGCAGTCCACCACCGTCTTCCCCGGGCCCAGGGCCGGCAGCATGGCGTCGAGGACGGCCACCACGTCCGGGGAGTCCGGCACGCAGAGGAAGACCACCTCGGACGCCTCGGCCACCGCCGCCGGGGACTCGCCCTCCACCGCGCCGAGCTGCACCGCCGTGTCGACGGGGCCGCGGCTGCGCGACGCCACCGTGACCTGGTGGCCCGCCTCCACGAGGTGCCGGGCCATGGGCAGGCCCATGGCGCCCAGTCCTACGAAGCCGAGCTGCATCTGCGATCCTCCTCTGCTCACGCGTGCATGCGGTGCCGCGCCGGCCGGACGGTCGCTCGGCGGGCGCCGGGCATTCTTGCCCCCGCCCCTACCGCCGGTCGAACTGCGGGAGCCACCGGGCCGTCCCGGCCAGCAGCTCGTCCACCATGGCGTCGGTCTCGTGGAGGTCGCCCCGCCCGGCCAACGGGTCCAGGGCGAACGCCGCCGCGGCCAGCTCGCGGTCGCCGCCGAGGGCGGCCTCCAGCGTCATCTCCTGCACCGCCACGTGGCGTCGCAGCAGCTCGGCGTAGGGCGCCGGCGCGGTGGCCCGGTCGCGCCCCCGCACCCCGTCGCCGTCCACCACGCAGATGGCCTCCACCACGGCGTCCTCCGGCAGGTCCGGGCACTGGCCGGCGTTGGGGATGTTCACCGGGACCTCCCGGCGGGTGCCCGTCACGAGCGAGTCGATGACCGGGGCGGGCAGCTCCCCGGACTGCCAGGTCTGCAGGTCCTTGGTCCCGGCCAGCCAGGCGTCCACGTCCGCCACGTACCCGTCCTGGTGCTCCTGGCGTTGGGCGATCGAGGTGAGGTCGACGTTGTAGCCGGCGCCCCACCCGGACGCCCCGGTGAGCACCGAGGGGAGGAACTCGGCCACGTGCCGGTCACCGGCGGCCGGCAGGGCGCCCCACCGCTCGAAGAGGGTGAGCTTCAGCAGGTGGCGCTGCGCGAAGTCGAGCCGGGAGAACTCCTCGGCCTCCGGCCGCCCCGGGTGCGGGGCCAGCGCCGCCAGGCCGCCCGCCTCCTCCACGATCCCGCGGAGGACGGCGAACCCGTCCTCGCCGTCCACGTCCAGCGCCACCACCACGGGGAGGTGGTTGACCCCCACCACCGTCGGGCGGACCGCCTCGGCCGGCGTGCCGAGGGCGATCGCCAGGTCCAGGCACCAGTTGCCGACCTCGTGGCACAGGCCCACGGTCTTCACCGAAGTCTCGCGGCACACCGACCGGGTGAGCACGGTCATCGGGTTGGTGATGTTGAGCATCCAGGCCTCGGGGCAGACCTCCTCCATGTCCCGCCCGATGCCCACCAGCACCGGCACGTTCCGCAGGGCCCGGCAGATCCCCCCCGGCCCCACGGAGTCCCCCACGGACTGGCGGATGCCGTGGCGGGCCGGCACGTCCAGGTCGACCGCCATGCTCTCGAAGCCGCCGGTGGAGATCGTGACGATCACGAAGTCCGCCCCGTCCAGCGCCCGCCGCTGGTCCGTGGTGGCCTCCACGGTGGTCCGGGACCCGAGGGCGTCGTCGAGCTTCTTGGCCAGGGCCTCCATCTTGGGGAGCGGCTCGGGGTCCACGTCCTCGAGCACGAGGTGCATCCCGTGGAGGGACGGGGTGCTCAGGAGGTCGGCCAGCAGCTCCGGCGTCCACTGGTAGCTGCCGCCCCCCACGATGGTGACCTGCATGCGCTCGCTCCCCGGTCTCCGGCGGCCGTGTCGCCGCTCCCTGACACCGGTGTCACTGTAGTCGCCGGGTCCCGGGGAGGGCCCTGGTGGGGAGGGCGCTGCGAGGCTCGCCGCCCATCGCCGCCCGCCGCGCCACTCTACGC
>JBOGGH010000429.1:0-3100 GCA_050743905.1 Acidimicrobiales bacterium | reverse complement strand
GCGCCGAGGAGCTCGCCCACCGCCTGCTGGCCAACCCCGTCATTGAGGAGAGCTGGGTGGAGCTGGCGGCCGCCGGCGGAGACGGCGGGACGTCGGCGTGAGCGCCCGCTCGTGACCGCCCGCGTGGGGGTGGTGGTCTTCCCCGGCACGAACTGCGAGCACGACGTGGCGCTCGCGCTGGAGGGCCTGGGGGCGGCGGCCGAGCTGGTGTGGCACCGGCGGACGGGGCTGGAGGGGCTGGACGCCGTGGTGCTGCCGGGCGGCTTCGCCCACGGCGACTACCTGCGGCCGGGCGCGCTGGCCCGCTTCTCCCCGGTGATGGCGGCGGTGGCGGCCTTCGCCGGGGCCGGCGGCCCGGTGGTGGGGATCTGCAACGGCTTCCAGGTGCTCACCGAGGCCGGGCTCCTGCCGGGCGCCCTCCAGAAGAACCGCCACCTCCGGTTCCTCTGCACCACGGTGGGCGTGCGCGTGGCGTCCGGCCGCTCCGTCCTCACCCGCGGCCTGGCGGTGGGCACCGAGCTGCAGGTGCCGATCAACCACTTCCTGGGGAGCTACGTGTGCGACCCGGCCACCCTCGAGCGCCTCGTGGCCGAGGACCGGGTGGTGCTCCGCTACGTGCGGAACCTGAACGGCTCGGTCGACGACATCGCCGGCATCTGCAACGAGGCCGGCAACGTGGTGGGCCTCATGCCGCACCCCGAGCGCGCCGCCAGCGAGCTCGGGGGCTCCACCGACGGTGCGCTCCTCCTGGGCAGCCTGCTGCACTCGGTGACCGGGGCCCGCGCCGCCTGAGCCCGCGCCACCCGAGCCCCGCCGCGCCACCCGAGCCCCGCCGCCCCGGGCCGGTCAGCCCCTCGTGCGGGCGACGTTCGCCTTCTGCAGCACGGCCGCGCTGACCCCGGCGCTGCGCCACGTGCTGTAGCTGATCCCCTTGCGGGCCCCGTAGGACTTGGCCACCTTGATGAACTGCTTCTCCAGGCCGCTGAGGTCCTGGATCTCCCCGGCGCGGGACAGCTCCTCCTGGAGGTCCTTCCGCTCCTGGATCAGGTGCAGGCGCGACAGCGGCTCCGCCGCATCGAGCTGCTCGTCGATGGCCGCGAGCTTCTTCTCGATGGTGACCGGGGTGCGGCGGCGCCCACGCCGTGGACGGGAGGACTCCAGCGCCTCCAGGTACCGCCGTACGGCCAAACCTTCCTCACGGCCTTTCGCCAAGGCCGCCTTGTGCTCGTTGCTCATTGATCGGTGCTGCACTCTGGTCTTTTGGTTTGCCATAGCACCATTCTTCATGATCCACACCCAAAAAGCAAAGCGCATCGGCTCGTCTTGCCGAGTTTTTTTGTGGGTTCTGAACGCGGCACCTTGCCGGAATTGGTCCGGGAGGCCCGGAGACCACCTGAGAGCAGCCCCGGCGTGGCATTCCCCCGGCATCAACACCGCGGTGGGCCGCGCCGCGCACGGGCCCGCCGCCGCTCTCCCTCCGTCCGGGTGGTGCGGATGGCGCCCGGTGGCGGTGCGGGGGCGCGCAGTGGCGAAGGGGTTGCACGGGGAGGCCCACGTGCCACAACAGGGTACCGATCGGTACGTACGATGACCGCTGGCCACCCGTCTCCCGATTGCAGGCCAGACGCAGCAAGATACATCGAAGGCGATCCGGTCGCGGGGGACGAACCCCTGGGGATATGGCTCGATACGGGTTCTCCTCTGCCACCGGTTCCGGCCCCGGCCGCAGCACGTCGAGGGCCCCGGTCGACCAAGGGCATGGCCCGTGCGGCTAACCCGGCAAAGGACGCGGCAGTGCTGTCCCGGGACGTGGTGGGGGGCTGCCGGGACATCCACAATGGCCGCCGCTCCCGGGCCCAACGACCGTTGGAACGCCGGGGCCCGCGGGACCGCGCCACTACGGTATGGCCATGCCCGCCCAGGCCGAGGAGACGCCCCCCGCCGAGCCCCTCCACCGGGCCCTGGGCCTGACCGACGACGAGCTGGCCCGGGTGGAGGGGGTGCTCGGCCGCCCCCCCAACCACCTGGAGCTGGCGTTGTACGCGGTGATGTGGAGCGAGCACTGCTCGTACAAGTCGTCCCGGGTCCACCTGGGGCGCCTGCCCACCGAGGGGCCGGGGGTGCTGGTGGGGCCGGGCGAGAACGCCGGGGTGGTGGACGCCGGGGACGGGATCGCCGTGGCCCTCCGGATCGAGAGCCACAACCACCCGTCGGCCATCGAGCCCCACCAGGGCGCGGCCACCGGGGTGGGGGGCATCCTGCGCGACATCTTCACCATGGGCGCCCGCCCGCTGGCGGTGATGGACCCGCTCTTCTTCGGCCCGCTCGGCGAGGCGCGCCAGCGGTGGCTCCTGGAAGGGGTGGTCGGGGGCATCTCGAGCTACGGCAACTCGGTGGGCGTGCCCACGGTGGGCGGCGAGCTGACCTTCGACCCCTGCTACGCGCAGAACCCCCTGGTCAACGTGCTGTGCCTGGGGGCGCTCCCGGTGGACCGCCTGGTGCTCGGCCGGGCGTCGGGCCCGGGGAACCTGGCCGTCCTCCTGGGGTCCACCACCGGGCGGGACGGCATCGGCGGGGTGAGCGTGCTGGCCTCGGCCGGCTTCGGCGGGGGGGAGGGGGCGCCGGCGGACGAGGCCAAGCGGCCCAGCGTCCAGGTGGGCGACCCCTTCGAGGAGAAGCGCCTGATCGAGGCCTGCCTGTCCCTGCTGGACGAGGGCCTGGTGGTGGGGATCCAGGACCTGGGCGGCGCCGGCCTGGCCTGCGCCACCAGCGAGACGGCGGCCCGGGGCGGCGTGGGGATGGACGTGGACGTCGATGCCGTCCCCCGGCGCGAGCAGGGCATGGAGCCCTGGGAGGTCATGACGAGCGAGAGCCAGGAGCGGATGCTGGCGATCGTCACGCCCGGGGCCTGGCCGGCGGTGGCGGAGGTCTGCGAGCGCTGGGAGGTCCGGGCCACCGTGGTGGGGCGGGTCACCGCACCGGAGCCCGGCACGGACGGGGGGCCGGTGGGCCGGCTCCGGGTGCGGCACGGCCCGGCCGGGCCGGTGCTGGCCGACGTGCCGGCGGCCTCGCTGGCCGACGAGGCTCCGCTGTACCGCCG
>JBOGGH010000428.1:0-3110 GCA_050743905.1 Acidimicrobiales bacterium | reverse complement strand
GCGCCGTCGTGAGCGCGGCCCGTGTCCCCGCACCGGGCGTGCCCCGCCGGGTCGCCGGTGGCATCGGCCCGCCCGCCGGCCGCCGTGCGGTGCCCCCCGGGGCCGGGCCGGTCGACGGCCCGGACGCCGGGCGCGCTGTCTACGTGATCTCGGTGGCGGCCGAGCTGGCCGGGGTGCACCCCCAGACCCTCCGGGTCTACGAGCGCAAGGGCCTGCTGGACCCGTCGCGCACCAGCGGCGGCAGCCGCCGGTTCTCCGAGCGCGACCTGGCCCGGCTCCGCCACATCCAGGAGCTGACCACCGCCGGGCTGAACCTGGAGGGCGTCCGCCAGGTGCTGGCGCTGGAGGCGGAGGTGGGACGCCTGCGGGCCGAGCTGGAGCGGGTCCGGGCCGAGGCCCGGGAGGCCGTGGAGCGGACGCACAGGAAGTACCGCCGGGACCTGGTGCCGTTGGACCAGAGCCCGGTGCCCTACTCGCCGGCCCGTCGTGCCGGCACCCGGAGGTGAGCAGCGTGCCGTTGGACCCCGAGCGGTGGACGGTGAAGACGAGGGAGGCGTTCAGCGCCGCCACCCAGCAGGCGGCGGCGGCCCACCACGCCGAGGTGGCGCCGGCCCACCTGCTGGCGGCCGTGCTGTCCCAGCCGGAGAACGTCTCCCACCCCCTGCTGGAGAAGGTGGGGGTGGCCCCGGCCGACGTGGCGCGGAAGCTGGGCGAGCAGCTCTCCCGGCTGCCGCGGGCGGTGGGCGGGTCCGAGCCCACCCTGGGCCGGGCGGCCCGGGACGGCCTGGAGGCGGCCGACGGGCTGCGCCGGGACATGGGCGACGACTACCTCTCGGTGGAGCACCTGCTGCTCGCCTGGCCGGACGAGCTCGGGGTGGGGCGCGACCAGCTCCTGGCCGCCCTGCGCGAGGTGCGGGGCAGCCACCGGGTGACCTCGCCCAACCCCGAGGAGACCTTCCAGGCCCTCGAGAAGTACGGGCGGGACCTGACCGAGCTGGCGCGCCAGGGCAAGCTCGACCCGGTGATCGGCCGGGACGAGGAGATCCGCCGGGTCATCCAGGTGCTCTCCCGCCGGACCAAGAACAACCCGGTGCTCATCGGCGAGCCGGGGGTGGGCAAGACCGCCATCGTGGAGGGGCTGGCCAACCGGATCACCGACGGCGACGTGCCCGAGGGCCTCAAGGGCAAGCGGGTGATCGCCCTCGACCTCGGGTCCATGGTGGCCGGCGCCAAGTACCGGGGCGAGTTCGAGGAGCGCCTGAAGGCCGTGCTGAAGGAGATCACGGACGCCGAGGGCGAGGTGGTCTCCTTCGTGGACGAGCTCCACACCATCGTGGGCGCCGGGGCGGCCGAGGGCGCCATGGACGCCGGCAACATGATCAAGCCGCTGCTGGCCCGGGGCGAGCTGCGCCTGATCGGCGCTACGACCCTCGACGAGTACCGGAAGTACATCGAGAAGGACGCGGCGCTCGAGCGGCGGTTCCAGCAGGTCTTCGTGGGCCAGCCCTCGGTGCAGGACACGGTCGCTATCCTCCGCGGGCTGAAGGAGCGCTACGAGGTCCACCACGGCGTCCGCATCCAGGACGCCGCCCTGGTGGCGGCGGCGGTGCTCTCCGACCGCTACGTGACCGGCCGGTTCCTTCCCGACAAGGCGATCGACCTGGTGGACGAGGCGGCCAGCCGGCTGCGCATCGAGATCGACTCCATGCCCACCGAGCTGGACGTGGTCACCCGGCGCCTACGCCAGCTCGAGATCGAGCGGGTGGCGCTGGAGAAGGAGTCGGACGAGGCGTCGGCCGAGCGCCTGGCGCGCCTGGAGCAGGAGCTGGCCGAGCTTCAGGAGCAGGCGGACGCCATGACCGCCCACTGGCAGCGCGAGAAGGAGGCCATCGACGTCATCCGCTCGCTGAAGGGCGAGGCCGAGGAGCGCCGGGGCGCCGCCGACCGCCTGGAGCGCGAGGGCGACCTGGCCGGGGCCAGCGTCGTCCGCTACGGCGAGCTGCCCGACCTCGAGCGCCGCATCGAGGAGGCCACCGGCGAGCTGGCGCGGCTGCAGTCGGGCCAACGCTTCCTGAAGGAGGAGGTGGACGCCGAGGACGTGGCCGAGGTGGTGAGCCGCTGGACCGGCGTGCCGGTGACGCGCCTCATGGAGGGCGAGATCGAGAAGCTGGTGCGGCTGGAGGACACCCTCCACGCCCGGGTGGTCGGCCAGGACGAGGCGGTCCGGGCGGTGGCCAACGCCGTGCGACGGAGCCGGGCCGGCCTCTCGGATCCCCACCGGCCCATCGGGTCGTTCCTGTTCCTGGGGCCCACCGGCGTGGGCAAGACCGAGCTGGCCCGGGCGCTGGCCGAGTTCCTCTTTGACGACGAGCGGGCGCTGACCCGCATCGACATGAGCGAGTACATGGAGAAGCACGCCGTCTCCCGGCTGGTCGGCGCGCCGCCGGGCTACGTGGGCTACGAGGAGGGCGGCCAGCTCACCGAGGCGGTGCGCCGCCGGCCCTACGCGGTGGTGCTGCTGGACGAGATCGAGAAGGCGCACGCCGACGTCTTCAACATCCTGCTGCAGGTGCTGGAGGACGGTCGCCTCACCGACGGCCAGGGCCGCACGGTGGACTTCACCAACACGGTGCTCATCATGACGTCCAACCTCCCGGGCGAGCCGGCGGCCTTCTTCAAGCCGGAGTTCGTCAACCGCGTGGACGACATCGTGCGGTTCCGCCCGCTCACCGAGGAGGACCTGGCGGTGATCGTGGGCATCCAGCTCGGCCGGCTCCGTACCCGCCTGGCCGAGCGCCGGCTCTCGCTCGAGGTCACCCCGGCGGCCGAGGAGCTGCTGGCCCGCATGGGCTACGACCCGGACTACGGCGCCCGCCCGCTGCGGCGGGTGATCCAGCGCGAGGTGGAGGACCGCCTGGCGCTCGCCCTGCTCGACGGCCGCTACCCCGAGGGTTCCACGGTGGTGGTGGACGCCGACGGCGGGGACGTCACCCTGGGGTAGGCGGTGCGCGCCGCGCGCCGCGCGCCTTGGGCCGCCCGGCCGGTGCCGCCGGTCAGCGCCCCCCGAAGCCGGCCCAGGCGGGGTGGCCCCGCCCCGCCCACCAGGCGGC
>JBOGGH010000427.1:0-3129 GCA_050743905.1 Acidimicrobiales bacterium | reverse complement strand
GCGTGATCCGAGGGGGAGCCTGGTCCGATCCCATGGAGCCTGGAGCGCACCCAAGTCGGCCTGCTCGGCAAGCGGATCGTTATGTCTGGACTCGACTCACTCTCTACGCCCAGCCGCGGCCGGGAATGCGACTGCGGCGGTGGGCCGACCGTAACCGCCTGGGTTGGTGAACTGGCCCGACGACCCGGCTGCGATCCTGGATGGCTCCCGCGGCCGGTGCCTGTGCTGGAACCTGAGCCGGGTCGTCGGTGGCCAGGCGCCTGGTTGGCAGAAGGTGTGGGCCCACCAACGCGACGTCGCCCCCTTCCAGCTCGCGGCCGAACTTGGTGCCGCGGTCGGCGCCGTTGTGGACGATCCCGTCGCGCTGTCGGCCAACGCCATCTTCGACGCCCTCGATCAGTCGGTGAACGCCGCCATGTACTGGCAAGAACCCGACGACGTCGACCGGGCCTTGGGCGCCCCAGAAGTGGCTGCCGCCCTGATCTCCCTGGCGGCGGCCTTGGCGATCTCGCCGACCACGGCCTGGTGGGCGGCCCCGCTTGATGGCGCCGACCAGCACGCCGTCGTCTTCGACAGCACCCCGACGCAGACCAAGGCCGGTGACCTGGCCCAGTGGCGCGCCGAGACCCTCGCCGATGAGAAAGCAGCCGCTGAACGGCCGTCAGACCCGAGGGCCAACTGCAGCGGCCGGTGGTGGTCCACGCCGGTCTTCGCTGGCCTCACGGCCACCACCCGCTCCCTGCCTGAGGTTGGACCGGTCGGACTTCGCCTGGTCGAGGACGCCATGGGCTGGAATGCGGCGACCACGCAGCGCGTCGAAATGCCCGCCTCCGCCCGGGTCTATGAGATCACCGGGCCCGACGCCTGGGCGAACCTGGTTGGCAGCTATCCCCTGGATGTCAGTCGCGCCCGGCGCCACGACTGGTGGCGGATTACCGGTCGGGTCGGGCGGTGGCTGATTCCCGACTATCTCGCCGTCGCCGCCGACTTCGATGCCGTCCATCTCAGCGTGGTCGGCTACCTCACCGCCGCCGGCCGGCCCGTCGACCTCGGCCACGATGCGGCCAGCGTGCTCGCCGGCTGGGACCCCGACGAGACCTACTGGCTTACCGGTCCACCAGGGCCCGCCGGGCCGTCCCAGCGATGGTTTACCAGCGCCGGGACGGTGCCGTCCCGCTGGACGTCCGCAGACTGACGAGCGGAGCGGTTCTAACAGCTGTCACGATGGGCTCCTGATGTCGCTCACCGGTCCCGTCCCGGAGCGCCATCCTCCAGCGGACGGCTGCATGTGATCCGCCCAATAGGTCGGACCGGAAGCTGTCGCCAGCCCCTGCGGCGACCGTAGAGGTTACCGACCGGGCTAAGGTGAATCTCTGAAAGTACGAATGTCAGAGGAGCACAGATGAGCCGAGCATTGGTCAGGAGGAGGGGACAGATCACGCTGCCCCGAGAGGTCCGAGAGGCCCTGCACGTTGAAGAGGGCGACGACGTGGAGCTCGTCGTGCAGGCCGGCCAGGTGACGATGCGCGGGCTGAAGTCGATCCCAGCCGAGCAAGCATGGTTCTGGACCAACGCGTGGCAGGCCGGGGAGCAGGAGGCCAGCCAGCAGCTCGCGGCCGGCAAGGGAACCGTCTTCGACAGCGCCGACGCCTTTCTCGACTCGCTCCGGTAGGTGCCGACCTATGAGCGGCTTCCTCGATTCGACCAGGACTGGCAATCTCTTGGCCCCGCCGAGCGACAGCGATTCCGTGCTGCGGTGGCCCGGTTCGTCGAGGATCTGGAGTCGGGCCGGCCGTTCCGGCCTGGTCTCCGGGTCAAAGGCGTGCAAGGAGCCGGTGACGTCATGGAGATGGCCTTCGCTCCTGACGGTCGGGCCACCTGGCAGTTCGGAGCCGAGGTCAAGGCCCGCCAGGTACACGTCGTGTGGCGCAGGATCGGTACGCACGACATCTTCCGCTCCCCGTAGCACTCGAACGCGGTCCGATCAGCCCCGGTCGTCCGGATCAACGAGCCCCCCGCTCGAGAGCGTGCCGGTACCCTTGGCCCGGTGCGCCGTTCGTGACGATCCGTGCCATGACGGCCGACGACCTCCGAGCTCTCCCCCCAGGGCGATCCCTGACTGGGATCGCAGACATCACAGGCGTTTTGCGTGCGTTTTAGAGGCGGCCACGCTAGGCTCCAAGTCATGACGACCGTCGCCCACGCCACCTTGGCTCACGAGATCGCACGCGTCTCGAAGCTCGGCAACCTCACTGCTGCGCACCTCGCTCAGGCGACCGGCGGCGACTCGAGCAGCGCACGACGCTGGCTGCGCGGAACGCGGGCACCGTCGGGCGAGCACGCCGTGCGTGCCCTAGAGCTCACGTCCCTGGTCGAGCGGCTCATAGCGGTCATGGACGCCAGCTACATCCCGATCTGGCTCATCAAGCCCATCGAGCGTCTCGACGACCAGCGCCCCGTCGACGTCATCCGCTCCGGGCACTACCGCAGGGTGTCGCGGCTCGTCTCGTCCCTCGAGGACATGCCCGTCTCCTAGGTGTCCACCCTCGACGTTGACGCAGGCGAGGTCCGCGACGTCTTTGTACGTCATATTCCCCACGACGGTGACCCGCTCTACGAGCCACCCGATCCAGCCGACGGCCGCTGGCAGCACGGCGCCACGGTCGCGGCGTGGTACCTCGCTGACGAGCCGGCGACGGCCTGGGCGGAGTGGTACCGGGCGCTGGCCGGGACCGGGCTTCCACCCGCCCACGCCCTACCCCGTGACTTGTGGCGATGGCGTGTCGACCTCGATCACGTGGCGCTGCTGGACGACGATCGGCGGCTTGGGCGCGTCGGCCTTCCGCCGCCGTTGCCCTCCCAGGAGCAGTGGCCAGCCTGTCAGGACGTCGGCGACGCCCTCCACACCGAAGGCTACGAAGCGCTCCTCGTCGCCTCGGCCGCTCGTCCTGGGCAGCGCGCCTTGGTCGTCTTCCGCACCGCTCACCATCTCACCCGCTGCACGCCCGTGCCCCCGCCGACGGAAGTCACCGACGTTCCTCCCGTGCCCCGCGGAATGCGCACCTGAGCCGCCAGCGCCGCTGTTGCCTGTTCCGCAAGGCCAGGCAGATAGTCGATTGTCCAGAGTGG
>JBOGGH010000426.1:0-3129 GCA_050743905.1 Acidimicrobiales bacterium | reverse complement strand
GTGGGAGGAGGTGGCCCGCGCCGCCGCCGACGACGCCGGCGCACCGGGCGCACTGGCCGGCCTGGAGGCCCTGCGGGTGGTCTACTGCCAGTCCTGGGACTACGACGACCCCGCGCTGCGGCTGGCCGAGCGCCTGGGCGCCGACCCCGCCGACCGCCGGTACTCGGGCCTCGGGGGCTCCGTGCCCCAGGTGCTGGTGTCCGAGCTGGCGGCCGCCGTCCGGGACGACGGCCTGGACCTGGCGCTCGTGGTGGGCGCCGAGGCGCTGGCCACGGTCCGCCGGCTCAAGAAGGCGGGTCGCAGGCCCGCCTGGTCCCACCGTCCGGAGGAGCGCCGGCCGTTCCCGTTCGACGCCCCGTTCCACCCGGCCGAGGTGGCCCACTCGGTCTTCCAGGCGTACCTCACCTTCGCCGTCTTCGACAACGCCCGGCGGGCCCACCTCGGCCTGGGGCTGGACGACCACCGCCAGCGCCTGGGCCGCCTGCTGGCGCCCATGACCGAGGTGGCGGCGGCCCACCCGGCGGACGCCTGGTTCCCGGTCGCCCGGACGCCCGAGGAGCTGACGGTCGCCACCCCGGACAACCGGATGGTGGCCTACCCGTACACGAAGCTCATGGTCTCGATCATGGACGTGGACATGGCGGCGGCGCTGCTGGTGGCCAGCGACGCCAAGGCGGACGAGCTGGGCGTGCCGCTGGACCGCCGCGTCTACCTGCGGGGGTCGGGCTACGCCGAGGATCCCCACTACGTGGCCGAGCGCCGCGAGCTGTGGCGCTCCCCCGCCATGGGGGTGGCCGGCCGCGCCGCCCTGGCCGGTGCTGGCGTGGGGGTGGACGACGTGGCCCACCTCGACCTGTACTCCTGCTTCGCCAGCTCGCTCGGGTTCGCGGTGGACGCGCTCGGGATCGACCGGGCCGACGTGCTCGCCGGGCGACGCCCCCTCACGGTCACCGGCGGGCTGCCCTACCACGGCGGGCCGGGAAGCAACTACATGACCCACGCCATCGCCGCCATGGCCGAGCGGCTGCGGGCGGAGCCCGGCGCGTTCGGCCTGACCAGCGGGGTGGGCATGCACATGACCAAGCACGCCTACGGCTTGTGGTCGGCCACGCCGGGCCCGGTGGCGCCGCCGGACCCGGAGGCGCAGGCGCGCGAGCTGGCGGCCGACCTCGAGGTGGCGCCGATCACGGACGTGGTGGGCGGGGACACCGACGCCGCCGTGGCCGCCTACACCGTGCTCCACGACCGCGACGGGGCGCCGGAGTGGGCGGCCCTCGTGTGCGACCTGCCGGACGGGTCGCGCTGCTACGCGCGCCTGGAGGACGCCGCCGCCCTGGCCGGCGCCGAGCGGGAGGAGCTGGTGGGCCGCGCGGTGCACCTGCGGCCAACGGAGGGCGGCGTCAACCTGGCCCGCATGTAGGTGGCCGGGTGGCCGGGTGGCGGCATCGGCGGACCTCGGTAGTGGTGCCGTTCCGCGTCCCGGCGAAATGGGCTGACCAGGGAGAACGCCGACCGAGCCGAGCTCGTCCCACAGCCCTTGAGCTGGAGTTTCGCCATTTCGCCAGGACGCGGAACGCGGGTACCACCGGGCCTACGGCCCGGCGAGGTCAGCCGGCCAGCGCGGCGTCGGCCTCCCCGTCCCCGGGGGCGGCCGGGGCGGCGGGCGCGGCCGGGGAGGCCGCCCGGGAGCGGGCCTCGTCCATGTAGGACCGGAAGGTGTCGGCCAGCTCGACCACGAGCTCCCTCGGGGCCGAGGACGAGGCGAAGAAGACGTTCCGCCCGCCCTCCTCGTCCGGCGTGATGTTCACCCGGAGCACGTCAGCCGTGCCCATGTGCAGCCGGAAGCGCCGCTGGCGCACGCCGGGGAGGTCGAGCCCCTCCCGCTCGGTGAAGACGAAGAACGACACGAGGGGCGACGGCGGCACGTAGGGCCCCGGGGCCATGGCACGGGCCTCGGCCAGCGGCACCGGGACCACGCTGTGCAGCACCGCCTCGCGGAGGGCGGCCATCACGCGTGGCGACACGTCCTCCAGCCGCTCCCCGGCGTGCACCTCGGCGTGGAGCCGGACGGGCCCGGTGAAGTTCCCGATCATGCCCCTGGTCACCGGCAGGCGTCGGTTGGAGACGGCGGAGGTGACGGAGAACCGCTCCGCCCCGGCCACCCGGGCCAGGGAGAGCTCCAGCCAGGACAGCAGCACCACGTACCCCATGGTGACCAGGGCCGGCTCCGCCCGGACCAGCGCCTGCCACTCGTCGGCCGGCACCTTGAAGAACTTGGCGTTCCTCCGGTCGCCGGTCTCGGTGGGCCAGCGCCCGCACGTGCGGGGTAGGTCCATCATCCCCTGCCAGTGGCGCTCGGCCTTCTCCTCGGTCGCCGCCGGGACCGGGTGGTCGAGCACGTACCGCAGGAAACTGGCCTCGGTCGGCTCCGGGAGGTCGGGCGCCGGCCGGCCGGCGTGGTGGGCGTAGGCGCGGGAGATCTCGGCCGCCACCAGCGTGCCCGAGTCCCCGTCCACCAGGGCCTCGGCCACGAAGACGCCCAGCACGTTGGTCTTGGGCGCCACCAGGTACAGCGTCGCCCGGAGCGGCGCGTCCTCCCACGGGGTCATGTCGCGGTACTCGGTCTCGATCGCCTTCACCGCCGCCCCCAGGCCCTGCGCCTTCGGGCGGTCGTCCAGCCGGACGATCCCCATGACGCCGGGGCGGAACGGGGTGACCACCTGCTCCGGTCCTGTGGGACCGTGCTCGAAGCGCACGCGGAGCATGTC
Source organism: Acidimicrobiales bacterium (assembly GCA_050743905.1). GTDB lineage: Bacteria > Actinomycetota > Acidimicrobiia > Acidimicrobiales > RAAP-2 > JBOGGH01. Next base: position 361 of record JBOGGH010000426.1, on the reverse strand, counting down.
GTGCCGGCGCACCACGTCGTCGATCGCCTGGGCCAGCGCCTCCACGTGCAGCTTGCCGTTCAGTTGGTACACCCAGCTCATGAACTCGTGGCTCGGGTTGTGGGCCGACATGAGGAGCGACGAGCGCTGGGAGAGAGACGCCGGGGCGCGCCCGGGGCGGGCGTGGTCCTGGCCCGCGTCGGGGCCACTGGTGGGAGCGCCGGAGGGCGCCGCTGTCGGCATCCCCCTATCTTGACCCAGGGAGCGGCGGCGGCGCCCACGGGAGGCGCGCCGGCGGCCGGGGGGCGGCCGGGCCGTGTGAAAATACCGGGGTGCGCATCACCTTCGACCCGCCGCTCGACCCCGGCGCGTACCCCTACTC
>JBOGGH010000425.1:0-3132 GCA_050743905.1 Acidimicrobiales bacterium | reverse complement strand
TCCCTGTACTGGGCCGACGATCCGCTGCGCCGCCTCGGCGCCCGTCCCGACTACCTCACCGACCCGGCGTGGTGGCGCGGGTTCGAGCGAGTGGCAGAGGCGGGCCTCGTCTGGGACCTGCTCGTCTACGGCGAGCAACTGCCGGCCGCCCACGACCTGATCCGGTCGTTCCCCGAGACCCGGATCGTGCTCGAGGCCGCCGGATGGCCGTTGGACCAGACCGACGAGGGCTTCGCCCGCTGGGTCGACCGGCTCGGCGGGGTGAGCCAGTTCCCCAACGTGACCCTCAAGCTGCAAGGGTTGGCGCTCGTCTTCGGGCCCTCGGCCGACGCGCTCGGCCCCTGGGTGCGGGCAGCCATCGAGATCTTCGGGCCCGGGCGGTGCATGTTCGCCACCCACTTCCCGGTCGACCGGCTCCTGTGGTCCTTCGAGGACCTGGTCCGGACCTTGCGTACGGTCCTCGACGACCTGGACCCCCAAGGCCAGCAGTCGTTCTTCTCGGGGTGTGCCCGGCGCGAGTACGGGCTGTCGTAGCTGGACGTGACCGGGAGGTCGCCATCAGGAAGGCGTCGGGCCGCCCGGGACGGCCGGTGCGATCAGACCCCCCTCACGTCTTCTATGCCGACAGAGCCCGGCGCCCAACGCCGGCCCGGTACAGGCGGTCGCCGACCCGCTACGTGACCGTCACCGCACATCGACGTCGCGCGGAGAGGAGACGCTGGTCGGGTTCGTATGACGCCCCCGACGCCAGGTGGACTGGTGACCGGTCCCCGGTCGTCACCGTGACCCGCGGGGGCTCGACCCGAGAGGCCCCGAGGGACTGGCGCTAACGCTTCGGACAGTGCCGACGATCATTGGTGGGCACGTAGCGGGCGGCCACCCGCCTGAGGGCGAGACGCGCCGCCTCTACCGCAGTGCGTGCCGTCGAAGGTCGTGTCGGCCATGCGGTAGGCGTCGCCCCGCTTCCGGCCGCCTGGCCATCATCCCGCTGTTCCTGTTCTCGGCGACGTTCTACCCGCTCGACGTCTACCCCGGCTGGCTCCAGGTGGTGGTGGCGTGCACGCCGCTTTATCAGGGGGTGGCCCTACTGCGGAGCCTGGACCTGGGGCGGTTCGGCTGGGTGCTGCTCGGGCACGCGGCGTACCTCGGCGCCATGGGGGTGGTGGGCCTCTGGGTCACCGCCCGCCGCCTGGCGAAGCTGCCGATCCCCTGATCCCCGGGGCGCCGCGCCCGACGTCGCGCGCCATGACACCCTGGTTACACCAGAGTGGCAACCAGATTGTCATAGTTTATTGCACCGGAAATCCCATAGGTTCGGCGGGCCATGCGCTATACAACTCGCGTAGCACCCGGCTGCCGACGCGTGAATCGCTACTGATCACGCTCCATCAGTTGGCTGCTGCCACGTGTCGGAACACTGGAAAGGGAGCAGCAGATGGACCGCAACGGCACCTTTCGATCCTCCCTGAACGGGCGCGACCGCCGCCTCCCGGCCACGGGACGGCTCCGCGCCACGGCTGGGACGCTTGCCGCCTTTGCCCTGGTCCTGCCGGTCTCGCTGGCCGCGCTGGCCCTGCCACAGGCGAGCGCGGGCGCCGCGGCTCCGCACGCTCCGGTCGCGGCCGCCACCACGGTCGCCGGCTACTGGGAGGTGGCCTCCGACGGCGGCATGTTCTCCTTCAACGCGCCCTTCAGCGGCTCCATGGGGGGATCGACCCTCAACAAGCCGGTCGTGGGCATGACGGCGGACCCGGCGACCGGTGGCTACTGGGAGGTGGCCTCCGACGGCGGCATATTCAGCTTCGGCGGCGCCCAATTCCACGGTTCCACCGGGGCGATGACCCTCAACTCGCCGATCGTGGGCATGGCCGCCACCCCCACAGGCGGCGGCTACTGGCTGGTGGCCTCCGACGGCGGCATCTTCGCCTTCGGCAACGCACCGTTCCTGGGCTCCATGGGGGGCACCCCCCTGGACAAGCCGATCGTGGGCATGGCCGCCACCCCCACAGGCGGCGGCTACTGGCTGGTGGCCTCCGACGGCGGGATCTTCAGCTTCGGCACGGCCGCGTTCCACGGCTCGATGGGCGGCCAGCCGCTCGACCAGCCCATCGTGGCGATGGCTGCCACCCCCACAGGCGGCGGCTACTGGGAGGTGGCCTCCGACGGCGGGATCTTCAGCTTCGGCACGGCCACCTTCCAGGGGTCGATGGGCGGCCAGCCGCTGAACAAGCCGATCGTGGGCATGGCCACCGACCCGGTGACCGGCGGCTACTGGATGGTGGCCACGGACGGCGGGATCTTCGCCTTCGACGCCCCGTTCTACGGCTCGATGGGCGGCACCCCCCTGAACGAGCCGGTGGTGGGCATGGCGGCGTACACGCCGTCCTCGCCCACATCGGGGACCATCACCCAGGTGGCGCCCACCTCCGGGACCACCACCACCACCGGGTCGAGCGGCTTCACGGACCAGCTCGCCACCAGCGGCAACGTGGGGACGGTGACCTACACCGAGACGTCGTCGTCGGCCTCCGGTGACGTGCTGGTCTCGTCCTCGGGCGCGGTCACCACCAAGGGCACCCTCCCGGCGGGGAGCTACGCGGTGTCGGGGACCGCGGCAGACGGCCACGGCGACACGGGGATCTGGAGCTACACGCTCACCGTCACCGCCGGGACCATCACCCAGGCGGCGCCCACCTCGGGCAGCACCACCCCGGCGGGGTCGAGCGGCTTCACTGCCCAGCTCGCCACCACCGGCGCCATCGGCCCCGCCACGTTCACCGAGACCACAGGCGACACCGCCGACGTGACCGTCTCGGCGTCCGGCGCCGTCACCACCAGCGGGACGCTCGCCGCCGGCAGCTACACCGTCTCCGGTGCCACCGCTGACGCCTACGGCGACACGGGGACCTGGACCTACACCCTCACCGTGGCCGCCGGGGCCATCACCCAGGCGGCGCCCGCCTCGGGCAGCACCACCCCGGCGGGGTCGAGCGGCTTCACCGCCCAGCTCGCCACCACCGGCAACATCGGCCCCGCCACGTTCACCGAGACCACAGGCGACACCGCCGACGTGACCGTCTCGGCGTCCGGCGCCGTCACCACCAGCGGGACGCTCGCCGCCGGCAGCTACGC
>JBOGGH010000424.1:0-3151 GCA_050743905.1 Acidimicrobiales bacterium | reverse complement strand
GTCAGGGGCGCCGTCAGGGGCACCGGCCGTCGCTCCGAGCTTCCGGGAGCGGCTGGGGCGGGCCCGGGGCGTCTTCAGCGGGCTGCGCTCGCTGCGCGGCCGGGGCGCGGTGGAGGGCGCGACCTGGGACCAGCTCGAGGAGTGCCTCCTGCGGGCCGACGTGGGCGTGGCCGCCACCGGCGCGCTCCTGGCCGACCTCCGCCGCCGGGTGCAGGCAGGCGAGATCGCCGGCGGGACCGAGCTCCTGGACGCCCTGCGGGCGGACCTGGTGGACCTGCTGGACGTGGAGGACCGCTGGGACGCCGCCAGCGACGCCGCGCTGGCCTCGGCCGACGGCGACGCCCCGCCGCCCGACCCCGAGGTGGTGGCGCCGGTGGGCCGCGACCTGCGCTTCGACGGGGAGGAGGGGACCGTCGACGTCTGGCTGTTCGTGGGCGTGAACGGCGTGGGCAAGACCACCACGGTGGGCAAGGTGGCCCGCCGGCAGGCCGACGGCGGGCGCTCGGTGCTGCTGGCCGCCGGGGACACCTTCCGGGCCGCCGCCGGCGAGCAACTGACCATGTGGGGGGAGCGCACCGGGGTGGAGGTGGTGCGCGGCGCCGAGGGCGGCGACCCCAGCGCCGTGGTGTTCGACGCCGTGCAGCGGGCCGCCGCCCGGGGCAACGACCTGGTCCTGGCGGACACCGCCGGCCGCCTGCACACGAAGGTCAACCTGGTGGAGGAGCTGAAGAAGATCCGGCGGGTGGCCGACCGCCCGCCCGGGCGGGTGACCGAGGTGCTCTTGGTCCTGGACGCCACCACGGGCCAGAACGGCCTGGTGCAGGCCAAGCAGTTCACCGAGGCGGTGGCGGTCACCGGCGTGGTGCTGACCAAGCTGGACGGCACGGCCAAGGGTGGCGTGGTGATCGCCGTCCAGCGCGAGCTGGGCCTGCCGGTGAAGCTGGTGGGGCTGGGCGAGGGGGCGGACGACCTGGTGCCCTTCGACCCGTCGCAGTTCGTGGACGCCCTCCTGGCCTGATCAAGCCGACCGCCCCGTCCGGTAGCCTGGGCAGCCCCATGTTCGACGCGCTCTCCGACCGCCTGGAGCGGATCGCCGGCCGCCTCCGGAGCCGGGGCCGGCTCTCCGACGCCGACCTCGACGAGGCCCTGGCCGAGATCCGCACCGCCTTGCTCGAGGCCGACGTGGAGCTGGGCGTGGCGCGCGGCTTCGTGGCCGCCGTGCGCGAGCGGTGCAGCGGGGAGGCGCTCTCCAGGAGCCTCACCCCCGGCCAGCAGGTCATCAAGGCGGTCAACGAGGAGCTGGTGCGGGTCCTCGGCGGGGAGGCGCTCAAGCTCACCTACGCCTCCCGGCCCCCCACGGTGGTGCTGCTGGCCGGCCTCCAGGGCTCCGGCAAGACCACCACGGCGGCCAAGCTGGCCCGGTGGTGGAGGCAGCAGGGCCGCAACCCGATGCTGGTGGGGGCGGACCTCCAGCGGCCGGCCGCCGTCGAGCAGCTCCGGGTGGTGGGCGGCCAGGCCGGGGTGACGGTGTTCAGCGAGCCCACCGACCCGGTGGCCGTGGCCGCCGCCGGGGTGGCCGAGGCCCGCCGGCTGGGACGGGACGTCTGCATCGTGGACACCGCCGGCCGCCTGGCGGTGGACGAGGACCTCATGGACGAGGTGCGCCGGATCTCCGGGGCGGTGGACCCGCACTACACGTTCCTCGTGATCGACGCCATGACCGGCCAGGACGCCGTGGCCACGGCCACCGCCTTCCACGAGACGCTCGAGCTGGAGGGGGTGATCCTGACCAAGCTGGACGGCGACGCCCGCGGCGGCGCCGCGCTCTCGGTGAAGGAGGTGGTGGGCCGACCGATCGTCTTCGCCTCCACCGGCGAGAAGCTGGGCGACTTCGACCTCTTCCACCCGGACCGCATGGCCGACCGGATCCTCGGGATGGGGGACGTGCTCAGCCTGATCGAGCAGGCCGAGCGGACGATGGACCAGGACACGGTGGCCAAGTCGGCCGCCCGCCTCATGGAGGGCCGGTTCACCCTCGAGGACTTCCTCGAGCAGCTCCAGCAGGTCCGCAAGATGGGGTCCTTCGGCGGGATCATGAAGCTGCTGCCCGGGATGTCCAAGGAGATGCGCCAGGCCGCCGACCAGATCGACGACGGCGAGGTGGGCCGGGTGGAGGCGATCGTCCGGTCGATGACGCCGGCCGAGCGGGCCGACCCGGCGCTCATCGACGGCTCGCGGCGGGTCCGGATCGCCCGGGGCAGCGGCACCGGCACCCAGGAGGTCAACCAGCTCCTCAAGCAGTTCCGGGAGATGCAGAAGATGATGAAGGGCATGGCCGGCGGGGGCATGCCCGGGATGGGCGGCATGCCGGGCATGCCGGGTATGGGCGGGGGCGGCCGCCTGGGCGGCCTGCGCAACGCCCGGAAGCAGCTCGAGGCCGTGCAGGCCATGCAGGCGGGGGAGGGCCAGGGCATCGACGGGGGGCTGGCCGAGCTGTTCGGCGGCCCGGCCGGCGGCGGGGCCGGTGGTCCCGTGCAGCCGCCCTGGGCGGCTCCCGGCGGTGGCCGGGCGGTGGCCGGGGCCTCCACCGGCGGGGGGAAGGGTGGCCGCGGCGGCGGCAAGAAGAAGAAGAAAGGTGGCCGCGTCACCCCGCCCAAGCCCCGGTGAGGGCCCCCGCGGGGCGCCCCCGGGGGGCCGGGAGGGGCGGCGTGGGCACGGGGCCCCGCAGACCTGCGAGAATGTCCCGGCAGTCGACGACGTGACGGCCAGACCGATGGAGGAACCAGCCTCGTGGCAGTGAAGCTCCGCCTCGTGCGGATGGGCAAGAAGAAGCAACCCACCTACCGGGTGGTGGCGGCCGACAGCCGTTCCCCCCGCGACGGCCGGTTCCTGGAGATCGTGGGCACCTACGCGCCGCGGGGCCGGTCAACGGCCGAGCCTGACGCCGTGGTCACCATCGACCACGCCAAGGCGCTGAAGTGGCTGCAGCACGGGGCCAAGCCGACCGAGCGGGTGGAGCGCCTCCTGCGGGCCTCGGGGACCTGGGACGAGTTCACCACCGGGGTGCCGGCGCCCGCCGCCGGGGAGCCCGAGCCGGCGCCCGAGCCGGCGCCCACCGCCGGGGAACCCGAGCCGGTCGGCGTGGCCGCCC
>JBOGGH010000423.1:0-3151 GCA_050743905.1 Acidimicrobiales bacterium | reverse complement strand
TCGCTGCCCTGACCCGGTGAGCGGCCCCGGGTCGGAGCGGCCGCCGGGCGCCGCGTACCCGCCACGGCGGCGCAACCCCCTCGGCACCCCCCGCGCCGTGCTCTGGGCCATCGGCATCGTGGCCGTGGTGGCCGTGCTGGCGCGGGCCCACCGGATCACCGGCACCGAGGTGATCCTGTTCTGCGTGGTGGTCCCCTCGATCATCCTCCACGAGATCTCCCACGGCTGGGTGGCCCTCGCCTTCGGCGACGACACGGCCAAGCGGGCCGGCCGCCTCACCCTCAACCCGGTGGCCCACGTGGACCCGGTGGGCACCCTCATCGTGCCGGGGCTGCTCGCCCTGAGCGGGATCGGGATGTTTGGCTGGGCCAAGCCGGTCCCGGTCGACCTCCGCCGGCTCCGGCACCCGCGGAACGAGGGCGTGGTGGTCTCCCTGGCCGGCCCGGCCACCAACGCCCTGCTGGCCCTGGTGGCCTACATCCTGTTCCGGTCCTTCCACGGCGTCACCACGTACACCGCGGCCCAGCCCACAGGCGCCCTCTGGGCGGAAGTCCTGCTCCTGCTGGGCCTGGTCAACATCTGGCTGGCCGTCTTCAACCTGGTCCCGGTGCCGCCGCTCGACGGCTCCGTCCTGCTGGAGCGGCTGCTGCCCCGGGCGTGGTGGCCGGCCTACCTGCGCCTCCGGCCGTACACCATGCCGGTCCTGATCGGGCTGCTGCTGCTCAACTTCTACCTGCACCCCGGACCGCTCACCTGGCTCTACGACCACCTGGCGTCGTGGTGGCTGGGCGTGCTCTCCTGAGCGCTCCGCTCAGCCCGGCAACAGCCCCACGGCGTCGGCCGCCCGGGCATAGGGGGCGGCCGCCACCTCGTGGGCCCGCTCGGCCCCCCGGGCCAGGATGCCGCGGACGGCGCCCGGGTCCGCCGTGAGCTCGGCGTGTCGCTCCTGCACCGGCCGGACCAGCGCCACCAGGGCCTCGGCCAGGTCGCGCTTGAGGTCCCCGTAGCGGTGGTAGCCGGCGGCCACCTCCTCGGGCCGGCGCCCGGTGGAGGCCGCCAGCAGCTCCAGGAGGTTGGAGAGGCCCGGCTTGGCCTCCGGGTCGTAGCGGACCTCGCCGTCGGTGTCGGTGACCGCCTTGCGCACCTTCCGCTCGATCTCCCCGGGCTCGTCCATGACGGCGATCGTGCCCAGGGGCGACTCCACCGACTTGGACATCTTGCGCTCGGGGTGCTGGAGGTCCATCACCCGGGCGCCGACGGCCGGGAACGCCCCCTCGGGGACCACGAGGACCGGGCCGTAGCGGTGGTTGAAGCGCTCGGCCAGGTCGCGGGCGAGCTCGAGGTGCTGGCGCTGGTCGTCGCCGACGGGTACCCGCTCGGCGTCGTAGAGGAGGATGTCGGCGGCCATGAGGACCGGGTAGGTGAAGAGGCCCACCCGGGCGGCGTCCTGGCCCCGGGCCTTGTCCTTGAACTGGGTCATCCGCTGCAGCTCGCCCATGGTGGCCGTGCACTCCAGCAGCCAGGTGAGGCGGGGGTGCTCCGGCACGTGGCCCTGGACGAAGAGGGTGCAGGCGTCCGGGTCGAGCCCCGCCGCCAGGAGGTTGACCGCCGCCTCCTCGGTGCGGGCCCGCAGCGCGGCCGGGTGGATCTCCAGGGTGAGGGCGTGGAGGTCCACGATGCAGTAGAAGGCGTCGTGGTCGTGCTGGTGGGCCACCCACTGCCGCAGGGCGCCCAGGTAGTTGCCCAGGTGGAAGTCGCCCGAGGGCTGCACGCCGGAGAGGACCCTGACCATGGGGCGCCATGGTAGGGGGTGCGCGGGCGGCACCGTGCCGTTCGGTATGGTCGTCCCGTGGGCTACGCCGTCACCACGCCGGTCTTCGAGGGACCGGTCGACCTCCTGCTGCACCTGGTGAGCACGCACGAGCTGGACGTCCTCGACGTGCCGCTGGCGCCGGTGGTGGACGCCTTCGTGGCGCACCTGGCCGAGCACCGACAGGACCTCACCATGGACGCCCTCTCGGAGTTCCTCCTGGTGGCGGCGATCCTGGTGGAGCTGAAGTCCCAGCGGCTGCTGCCCGGGCCGGACGCCGTCGAGGACGACGAGGAGCTGGCCGGCTGGGAGGAGCGCGACCTGCTCCTGGCCCGCCTGCTCGAGTGCCGGGCCTACGCCGCCGCCGCCGACGTGCTGGTGGCGCTGTCGGAGGCGGCGTCCCGCTCCGTGCCGCGCGAGGCCGGGCTGGACGAGGGGTTTGTGGTGCACGCCCCGGACCTGCTGGCCGGGGTCACGCCGGAGACGCTGGCCCAGGCCTACCTGCGGGCCACGGCCGAGCGACCCGCCCCGCGGGTGGACCTCTCCCACGTCACCGTGGACACCGTCACCGTCTCGGAGACGGTGCAGGCCCTGGCGGCGTCGCTGCCGGGGCGGGGGCGGGCGAGCTTCCGGGAGCTCACCGGGCATCTGGGCTCGCGGATCGAGGTGATCGTCCACTTCCTGGCGCTGCTCGAGCTGTGCAAGCTGGGCAAGGTCTCCCTCGGGCAGGGCACCACCTTCGGCGACCTGGTGGTGGCCTGGATCGGGGCTGGGCCGGAGCCGGCTGCCGCGCTGGTGGGGGCGGACGAGTATGACGGCTGAGGAGCTGGGGCGGGCCGTCGAGGCGGTCCTGCTGGTGGCGGTGGAGCCGGTGCCGGTGCGGCTCCTGGCCGAGCTGCTGGAGGAGCCGGTGGAGCGGGTGGACGCCGCCTGTGACGAGCTGGCGGCGGGCTACCTGGCCCAGGGCCGGGGCTTCGTCCTGACCCGGGTGGCCGGCGGCGTGCGCTACCAGACCCACCCCGACCTGGCGCCGTACGTGGAGCGGTTCGCCAACCGTGACGTGTCCCACCGACTCTCAACGGCGGCGCTGGAGACGCTGGCCATCGTGGCCTACCGCCAGCCGGTGTCCCGGGCGCAGATGTCGGCGCTGCGCGGCGTGAACGTGGACGGCGTGGTGCGGCTGCTGGAGCAGCGGGGCTACATCGAGGCGGTGGGCCGGGCCGAGGGTCCCGGGCAGCCGGTGCTCTACGGCACCACCGACCTGTTCCTGGAACGGCTGGGCCTGGACCGCCTCGAGCAGCTCCCGCCGGTGGAGGACTTCCTCCCCGGGGCGGAGGTGGC
>JBOGGH010000422.1:0-3155 GCA_050743905.1 Acidimicrobiales bacterium | reverse complement strand
CGCCGAGGTTCAGCGCGACCACCGTGCCCTCCCCTCGGCGCCAGGCCCAGCTCCCCTCCGGCGAGGGAAGGGTGGCGTAGTCGCCCTCCAGGAGGTCCGGGGTACGCGCCCGCAGGGCCAACAGGTCACGGGTGAGATGGAGGACGGACGACGGGTCGCCCTGCTGGGCCGCCACCGAGAGCCCGTCGGGCGTGGACAGGGGCAGCCATGGCCGGGCCCCGGGCGGGCAGAAGCCGCGCCCCGGCCCCTCGGCCCAGGGCATGGGCGTGCGCCCCGGGTCCCGCCCGGTGGTGTGCGGCCAGTAGCGGACGCCCACCGGGTCCCGCAGGTCCTCCGCCGTGAGGGTCCCGTCCACGAGGCCGATCTCGTCCCCCTGGTAGAGGACCGGGGTGCCCCGGAGCCCGGCGAGCATCAGCAGCGCGCAGCGGACCTTGGCCGGGTCGCCGGCCGCCCAGCGCGTGGCCAGCCGGGAGACGTCCAGGTTGGACCCGGTCCACACCGGCCAGGCCCCCTCCGGCAGCGTCGCCTCCGTGCGCTCCACCACCTCGCGGAGCGCCGCCGCCTCGAACGGCGCGTCCAGGAAGGCGAAGTTGAAAGCCATGTGGAGCTCGTCGCCGGCGCCGTAGAAGCCGGCCAGGACGTCGAATGTCCGCGTGTACGCCTCGCCCAAGAGGACGCGCCGGGGCCGGGCGGCGTCGGCCAGTGCCCGCCACCGGCGGACGACCCCGTGCACCTCGGGCCGGTTCTGGTTGTGGACGAACCGCTGGCCGAGCATCTGCTCCAGGAACGAGTCGTCGGGCCCGGCCGGCGGGTTGTCGCGGAGCTCGCGGTCCTTCACCACCATGTTGCACACGTCGATGCGGAAGCCGGCCACGCCCCGGTCCCACCAGAACCGCATGACGTCGTCGAACGCCGCCGCCACCGCCGGGTTCCACCAGTTGAGGTCGGGCTGGCCCGCGGTGAAGTTGTGCAGGTAGTACTGGCCGGTGGCCTCGTGGAGCGTCCACGCCGGGCCGCCGAACTGCGCGGCCCAGTTGTTGGGCGGCCCGCCGTCCGGGCCGGGGTCGGCCCACACGTAGAAGTCGCGGTGGGCGGCGTGGCGCGACCGGCGGGCGTCGAGGAACCACGGGTGCCGGTCGCTCGTGTGGTTGGGCACGAGGTCCAGCAGGACGGCTATGCCCCGCGCCGCTGCCTCGGCCACCAGGCGGTCGAGCGCGGCGAGATCGCCGAAGTCCGGGTCGACGCCGGTGTAGTCGGCCACGTCGTAGCCCCAGTCGGCGTTGGGGGACGGCGAGACCGGCGAGAGCCACAGGCCCCGGATCCCGAGCCACTCGAGGTGGTCCAGGTGCGCCAGGATCCCCTCCAGGTCGCCGGAACCGTCCCCGCTGGCGTCGGCGAAGGAGCGCGGGTACACCTCGTAGATCGGCCCGGCGCGCCACCAGGAGGGGTCGAGGGCCGCCGGCACGCCGGTGACGATAGCCAGCGGGCCGGCGTGGCGCGGCGGCCGGCGTGCGGCGGCCGGGCCGGTTCAGCGGATGCCGGCGAAGAGGTCGTCCTCGGGCACGGGGGTGCCGGTGCGGTCGACGGCGCGGACGAACATCTCCTGGCCGAAGACCCTGCCGAACAGCTCCCGGCCCATGTTCAGGAAGAAGATGTTCTCGGCCTGGCTGGCGTGGGCGGCCAGGCTGTCGAACTTCTGCCCCACGTAGGCGCTGCAGTCCACGGCGGTGGTCACCAGCTCGTCGGGGGTCCCGAACTCCTCGTCGTTCTCGATGGGCTCGGGGGGGTTGATCCCGGCCTCGCGGAGGATCTCGCCGAAGCCGGCGATCATCGACCTCGGGACGGCCACGTAGTAGACGCGCTCGGGGATGCCGGTGGCCTCGGCGGCGGCCAGGGCCACCCGGTTGGCCTGGATGTGGTCCGGGTGGCCGTAGAAGCCGTGCTCGTCGTAGGTCACCACCACCTGCGGGCGGTACCGCTCCATGAGGGCGGCGAGCCTGGCCGCCGCCTCGTCCACCGGGGTGTTCCAGAAGGCCTCGGGGGCCTCGTTCTGCGGCCAGCCCATCATCCCCGAGTCGTGGTAGCCCAGCAGCTCCAGGTGGTCCACGCCGAGCACCCGGCAGCTCTCCCGCAGCTCGCGGAGGCGCATGGCCGTGACCGCCGCCCCGTCGTGGCCGGGCTCCCCCGGCTTCACCCCGCCGGGACCGTCCCCCTGCTCCCCGTTGGTGCAGGTGACGAGCACCGTGCGCACGCCCTCGGCGGCGTAGCGCGCCAGCACCCCGCCGGTGCCCGACCCCTCGTCGTCGGGGTGGGCGTGGACGGCCATCAGGGTCAGGGGCTGCTCGGACACCCCGACAGCGTACGGGCTCCGCGGCGTCGCCGGACCTGGTGCGCCGGTGCCCCGGCCCCAGCCCCGACTTTCGACCCGGCCCCCGCCGCCGCCCTCGCCCCAGGCGGGCCGGCCCCGGTAGCGTGGCGGCGACCGGCGTGCAGGGCGGGCCCGCGGCCCGGCGCGCGCCCCACGCGAGGAGGACGCCCGGTGAGCGACGCAGCCCAGGGACCCGGTTGGTGGCAGGCCAGCGACGGCCGCTGGTACCCGCCCGAGACGCTGGCCCAGGCAATGGCCCAGGCCGCCGCGCAGCAGGGCCCCGGCGTGGCCCCCGCACCGGTGCCGGAGGAGGCGGCGGTCGCCGGTGCCGTGACCGAGGTCCCCGGGAGCCCGCCACAGTCGCAACCGGCGCCGCAGCCACAGGAGGTCCGGCAGCCGCCGCTGCCGCAGGAGGCGCCGCAGGCCCAGCAACCACCCGGGTACCCGCCGTTCGGTCCCGGGCTGCCGCACGGGGCGGCGTCCTACCCCTGGCCCCCGTACCCCACGTACCCGGCATGGGGGCGCACCAGGGCGATCGGCGCGCTGATCGTCCTGCTGGGCCTGGCCGGGGTGGTCTGGGGGATAGGCGAGCTGTTCGCGGCGATGGCCCTGAACAGCAGCCCCGTCTACCCGCACGACGAGCAGGTGGGCGCCTGGATCCTCACCTCGGGCATCCTGCTCGCGTCCCTGGTCACCATCGTCATCGGGTTCGTCTACCGCCGGCAGTGACGCCGGGCCCCGCGCCCGGTCTCGCTCCCGGCGGCACCGGCGCCGGCTGGACCGGCAC
>JBOGGH010000421.1:0-3157 GCA_050743905.1 Acidimicrobiales bacterium | reverse complement strand
GCCGGGGGCCGACTCGCGGTACCAGCCGGAGACGGCGCCGGCCACGGCGGCGATGTCGGAGGCCAGGGGCGGGTCCAGCGGCCGGTGCCCGGTGGCGTGGTCGCCCACCAGGTTGACCACCGGGCTGCGGGCCCGCCGGGCGTTGTGGAGGTTGGCCAGGCCGTTGCCGAGGCCCGGGCCGAGGTGGAGGAGGCAGGCCGCCGGCCGGCCGGCCAGGCGGGCGTAGCCGTCGGCGGCGCCGGTGGCCACGCCCTCGAAGAGGGTGAGCACGCCCCGCATCGACGGCACCTCGTCCAGAGCGGCCACCACGTGCAGCTCGGTGGTGCCGGGGTTGGCGAAGCAGGTGTCCACCCCGGAGGCCACGAGGGTCCGGACGAGCGCCCCCGCGCCGTTCACCCGCCGGCGCCGGCCGGGATCTCGCCGAGCACCCGCCCGGGCCCCAGGATCCCCCGGGGGTCGAACGCCGCCTTGATCCGGCGCTGCAGCGCCAGCTTGACGGGGTCCTCGAGCGCCAGGAAGTACGGCAGCTTCTCCGTGCCGATGCCGTGCTCGCCGGAGACGGCGCCGCCCACGTCCACCGTGGCCCGGTAGACGTCGTGCAGCAGCGCGTGGCGCCGGGCCGCGTCGGGCTGGAAGATCGAGACGTGGACGTTGCCGTCCGCCACGTGCCCGCAGCCGGAGACGATGGCGCCGTGCCGCTCGGCGAGCCGCGCCACGGTGGCCAGGTACCCGGGGACGGCGGCCCTCGGCACCACGCTGTCGAGCAGGTCGTCGGCGCCGGCGGCCTTCGCCACGAAGAAGGCCCGCTCACGGGCGGTGATCAGGTCGGCGCCGGCGTGCGGCGGCAGGACGTACACGTCGAGGGCCCCCAGCTCGGCGAGGAGCCCGGCCACGGTGGCGGCGTCCTCCTCCAGCCGGTCCTCCCTGGTGGCCTCCACGACCACCACCAAGAATGCCGAGGCGTCGGCCCGCACGGCCTCGGGCACCCCGAGGTCGATGCCGGCCGCCCCGGTGATCCCGGCCATGGTCAGCGCGTCCAGGTACTCGAGGATGGTGGGCGTCAGGCCGCCGGCCACCACACGGAGGACGGCCCGCGACACCTCGCCGAGGGTGGCGAACGGCGCCAGCAGGGTGGCGGCGCCCGCCGGACGGTGCTCCAGCTTCAGCGTGGCCTCGGTGACCAGCGCCAGGGTGCCCTCCGAGCCCACGATGAGCTGGGTGAGGTCGTAGCCCGAGGAGCACTTCACGTACCGCCCGCCGGTGCGGACCACCTCGCCGCCGGCCAGCACCGCCTCCAGGCCGAGCACCCGGTGGCGGGTGACGCCGTAGCGGACGGCCCGCATGCCGCCGGCGTTGGTGGCCACGGTGCCGCCGATCGAGGCGCCGGCCTCGCCCGGCGAGACCGGGTAGACGAGGCCGAGCGGCTCGATCTCGGCGTCCAGCCGGGCCAGGGTGACGCCGGGCTGGACCACGGCGACCTGGTTGTCCGGGTCCACCTCCAGGACGCGGTCCATGCGGTCGAAGGCCACCACGATCCCGCCGGCCACCGGCCGGCACGCGCCAGAGAGCCCGGTGCCGGCGCCCCGCGCCACCACCGGCACCCGTGTGGCGTGGGCCAGGGCGAGGACCTCCGTCACCTCGGCGGTGCTGCCCGGCCGCACCACGGCGGCGGGCACCACGGGGACGCCGGTCAGGGACTCGTCGTGGGTGTCGTCCGGGTCCACGGCGGGCCCGGCGGCCACGTGCCCGGGCCCCACCACCCGGCGCAACCGCTCCACGACGTCAGCCATGCTCCCTCCGGTCCCGGCGGGTCGGTGGCCGGGGCTCCCAACCTACCGGGGCCTGGTGGGACCGGCGGGGCCGATGGGATCTGGCGGGGCCGGCGGGGCCGGTGGGTGGGGCCGCGTCCTCAGCCCGGCGGGCGGGCGTCCCCGGCCCCGAGCCGCGCCCGCAGCTCGTCGAGGCGGGCGCGCACGTCGGCGGGATCCGGGGGGACGTCGGCGGCCAGGAGCGCCGTGCGGACGCCCTCCATCGCCGCCAGCCAGGGCGACGGCCGGCGCGGCGGCGCCCCGGACTCGTGCTGCCAGTGGTCAGCGTGGGCGGTCCAGGTGCAGGCGAGCTCGTCCTCGGCCCGGGTGAGGGCGACGTAGAGCAGCCTGCGTTCCTCCTCCAGTGCCGCCTCCGTACGGGCCGAGGCGATCGGCACCAGCCCGTCGGACAGGCCCACCACGAACACCGCCGGCCACTGGAGGCCCTTGGCGCGGTGGAACGTCGAGAGCACCACGGCGTCCTCCCGGTCACCTACCGCGTTCCCGGGACCGGTGCCGTCCGTGCGGGCCCAGGGCGCGGTGACGGGGGAGGTGCCGGGGGAGGTGCCGGAGGCGTCCCCACCCACGGGGTCCCCGGCGGCGCCCCCCGGGGCCAGGTCGCTCCCGGCGAACCGGTGCGGCACCCGCTCCTCCCGCAGGGCCCCTGCCACGAGCTGGAGCTGCGCGTTCGTCCGTGCGAGCACGGCGAGCTGCGCCCAGCGGCGACCCGGGCGGTGGGCCACCCACACCTCGCGGGCCACCCACGCCGCCTCGTGGTGGTCGGTGGGGTGCCCGACGATCCGCGGCACCGGGCCGGCCCGGCGCGCGCTGGTGGGCCCGCCACCGCTCTCCAGCCCGAGGGCCGCGGCGGCGACCGCCACCACCTGGGGAGAGGAGCGGTGGTTCTCGTCCAGGCGGATCACCCTGGTCCCGGGCATCGCCTCCGGGAGCCGGTCCAGGAGGGACGGGTCAGCGCCGTTCCAGCCGTAGACGGACTGGTGCGGGTCGCCCACCACGAACAGGTCGGGCTCCGGCCCCAGGAGCGCGCCGAGCAGGCGGTACTGGGCCGGGTTCACGTCCTGCATCTCGTCCACGAAGAGGTGCCGGTGCCGCCACCGGACGGCGGCGGCGTACCGGGGATCGGCCTCCAGCAGGTCGGCGCAGGTCCAGAGCAGGTCGTCCAGGTCCATGGCGCCCTGGCGGCGCTTGCCGGCCTCGTAGCGCGCGTAGAGCCCGGCGATCCGGGCGGCGCCGAGCGGCGGCCGCCTGCCTGCCCGGCGTGCGGCGTCCTCGTACTCCTCGGGGGGCACGAGGCGCGCCTTGGCCCAGGCCACCTCCACCTTGAGCTG
>JBOGGH010000420.1:0-3162 GCA_050743905.1 Acidimicrobiales bacterium | reverse complement strand
GGTGCGCTGGATCACGATGCGACCGGGCCGCACCCAGGTTCCAGCGGTGACCAGGGGCTGGTCGACCGAGGCCGGGACCATCGAGCGCCCCTCGGCGAAGACGTCGGCTTGGCGCCCGTCGAAGCGGATGATGCCAGAGGCGACCGGGAAGGGACCGCTGTGGTTCGCCACCCCGGGTGCCTTCACCAGCTTCTCGACTTGGCTGGTTGACCTCAGGTAGGCGACGACGTCGGGGCCCTTCGTCGCGGCGCGGGTGGCGGCGTACGGTGGCCGGCTGGTCACGCCGGTGAGGGCGAGGGCCATCGTTAGAGTGGCCGTCGCCGCGGCGATGGCGACGACGAGAAGGACGGCCTGGGCGAGGTGGTGCCGCACGTCGCGGACGGCAAGGCGACAGACAAGCAGGGTCTTGCCCATTTCCTCAGCTCCCCAGTCCGATGAGACCTGCGAGGTTTCCTCTCGTGCCGCCAGTCAGCCGAGTCTCGTCGACGAACGCGCCGTCGCGCATCGAGATCATCCGATCGGCAGTGGCGGCGATCCGCTCGTCGTGGGTGACGATCACGAACCCGAGGCCGGCGGTGCGGAGCACATCGAAGAGACGCAGTACCTCCAAACTGGCAGCGCTGTCGAGGTTGCCGGTCGGCTCGTCGGCCAAGACGAGGAGAGGCTCGTTGGCGAGCGCCCGAGCGATGGCCACCCGCTGGCGTTGACCCCCCGAGAGCGCCGAAGGAAGGTGGGTGGCCCGGTCGGCGAGCCCGACCTGGTCGAGCAGCTGGCGAGCCCGACCGCGGGCCTCCCGGGGGGAGCGCCCAGCGAGGAGCGCCGGCAACTCGACGTTCTCCTGGGCGGTCAACTCGTCCATAAGGTGGAAGGCCTGGAAGATGAAGCCCACCTCGTGTCGCCGAAGCTGAGCGAGGCCGCGCTCGGAGAGCCTGTCGATCCGCCTCCCGTTCAGCCATAGCTCGCCGGCACTGGGCCGGTCGAGCCCGCCCATCAGGTGAAGCAGCGTCGACTTTCCGCATCCGCTCGGCCCCATGATGGCCAAGGTCTCCCCGCGGGCGACGTCGAGGTCGACTGCGTCGACGGCACGCACGAGCCCCTCACCGCTGCCGTACTCCTTGCGTAACCCACGGGCGAGGACCAGCGACTGCTCTTCGTTCATGACTTCTTTCTCCTTTCCGTCCAGCTGCGTTCGCAGGCTTCCAACCACCGCAGGTCGGCCTGGAGACGAAGCGCGATTCCTTCGAGCAACAACCCGGCGTCCGAGTCATCCGATTCGGCCATCGCCGCGCGCTGGGCGTCTCGGAGCCGGCGAATCAGCTCACGACGCTGGGCGTCGACGATCCCGATCGGATCGGCCAACCCCGCTGCCGCCGCGGCGATGAGTTTCAGGTGGAGCTCGGCCAGGTCGGGCTTGGGCCAGCTCACCTCGCCGAGCCACTCGCTCACCCGCTCCTGGCCAGTTGCCGTGAGCTCATAGACCTTGGGGCCAGGACGGTCCGACGAGATGGGGACTTGCTGGCGGACGACCAGTCCCGCCTTCTCCAGCCTGCCGAGGGTGACGTAGATCTGGCCGTCATTCATCGCCTCGCCGAGCGGGCCGAGCGCCCGGTCGAGCCGGACACGCAGCTGGTAACCCTGCGAGGGCTCCTTCGCCAGCATTGCCAGCACTACTTCCTGCTGCATCTCTTCTCCGATCTAGCGGTTAGGTCAGGATAACGGTTAGGCGAGAGGGCGTCAACCCCCAGGAGGCCGGCGACAATCGGCCGACCGCCGAGTCGGCTGGGACGACGAGCAGGTGGAAGCCGCGACCCGTTACCACCAGCTCACCGCCTTCGGTCGCTCAACCTCACGAGCCGCTCCCCACGCTTGACCACGGGATCGCCCAACTGGCCGCGATTACGAATTAGCCTCGGCGGCGCTGGAGCAGAGACAGCACGAGGCTCTGGCGGGACCGCTCTGACCTGGGCTTCTAGCCTGAAAAAGCTTCGAAGACCCCTTGACTTCGCGGGCGGATCGAGGTCTCATGTCCGCTCCCTGGCGCGCTGTCCGGTCGTGGGCATGCCCATGACGAACCTGAACTCCCCGACCGTCGGCCGGCCGCGCCCTGCCGCGCCGATTTCGAACTGGCCGAAGCTGACTTCCCGCTTGGACGTTCCCGCTCGGCTCGAGGCGTGCGACACCTTGTAACCACCCAACAGTTACAATGCGTCCATGGTCGTTCCAGTCGCTCACGCAAAGGTCTCCAACCGAGGGCAGACCAGTCTGCCCGCCGAACTACGGCATCGATGGGGAATCGAGGCCGGCGGTGAGGTCGCCTTCATCGATCTCGGTGATGCGGCCTTGGTCCTACCAGGCGGGATGGAACACGCCAAGCTCGAGCTCAGGCGCGTCCTCGCCGAGCGCTACGAGGCAGGACTGGCAGCCATCGGCGACCCTGACCTTGCCGATCAGTAGTGGATGTCGTCCTCGACGACCGACTGCTGATCGAAGAGCTGCTCGTCGGCCTCGATCGGCATGGAGCGCAGCTGCATACCACCTCGTACTGGTACTACCGAGCATGTCGCGCCGCCGTGGCCGGCGCTGGAGGTCACCTCTCTGGACCCTTCCGAGAGCTGCCGGGAGGTGAACAGCAACGAGCGATCGCCTCGATGCTTCAGCTTCCCGACGAGATCGCCCTCCCCGCACCTCGGAACGTCGTGCCGCTCATGGTGGCGGCGGCGGGCCGTCATCCCACGCTGAACCTGCTCAACCTCGAGGCAGTGGCAGCCGCGCAGTTCCTGGGAGCCACGGTCTGGCTCTCGCCGCAAGGAGCGCGCGGGATCCTCCCTGCCGTGCTGGCGACGGAGAACATCGCCTGGCGCAAAGTCGCACCAAGGTGAGAGAGGACGTGCCCGAGCGATCGCCGCAGAAGATGAGTCGAAATATATGTGCGGACCGTCGAATTCGCGATCGCTCGTTCGACTGGTCCAGTGGAGCGATCAAGATGACAGCGAGTCCGGACCCGCTCCAGCCGGGCGAAACCCGAGAGGACCGTGACGATGCGCTTCATGCTCTTCATGCTTCCCAACATCGAGGACAAGGACTGGATGCCGGATCCCGAGGCAGTCGGGGCTATGAATGCCTATAACGAGGAGCTGACCAAGGCCGGCGTCCTCCTGGCTC
>JBOGGH010000419.1:0-3162 GCA_050743905.1 Acidimicrobiales bacterium | reverse complement strand
CTCGGGATCCGGGCCGACCACGGCTTCAACAGTAGTAACGGACATCTCTCCTTCTCGTTCCTCGCCCTACTCATGGTTTCAATCCCCATCGGGCGGCAACCTCCATACTGACAGAGAGGGCTTTTTCGGCACCGGCCCGCCCTTCACCCCGTCATCTCGGTCCCATCCCGGCACGCTCCTTCGAGATCGGGCTCGATAACATCCAGTCGATGCTGGAGGGCAACCTGAGAGTCGCCCTCTTCCACTGCCTGCCACCCGGAGGCGCTCTGCGTGCCCTCTACGAGGTGGTCAGGAGATTGCCTTCCGACATAGAGATCGATCTGTTCTCCGCGAACGCCGATCGCGTCGACGACCGGTTCCGCGACATTGCCGCAGGCACCTCGCGAATGGAGCTCTCGGGCGCTGTCGCTTGCACCAGGCACTACCCGGTGCCAGCGGTAGCGGACCTCGTTGCGCCGCGCATCGGGCGTGTGGGTGCCTTCGTCGTCGGAGCGGAGATCATGCGCCGTGTGCAGCACCAGATGGCGGCCGATATCAACGCGGGGGGCTACCAAGTAGCGTTTCTTCATGCCTCTCGTTTTAGCCGGAGCGTCCCGATCGCCGAGTGGCTGAAGGTACCGAGCGTCTACGACGCACAAGAGCCGCGCAGGGTCGGCTATGAAGCCCAGGTGTCGCCACCGTGGCGCGACGGCAAGGGTCTGATGGCGCTGGCCCCGCTCTTGCGCCGACCCTACGAGGCCTTGGGAAAGCGAAGGGACCGGCGGGCCGTCGCCTGCGTCGGTCGGATCCTCTGCAATTCTCTCTTCAGCGCCGACATAATCTCTGCCGTCTACGGCGTCGAGCCAGTGGTCTGCTATCTCGGGGTGGGCACTGGGGCATTCAGCCCGCAGGTGGATCATCTGGCGGCCGGCGTTGATTCCGAGGTCCTGCGCGTGATGTCGGTAGGGGCTCTCCACCCCGTGAAGGGCCACGATCTTGCCCTCGAGGCAGCCGCACTCGCCGGAGCGGTGCTCGACCATCCCGTCGAGGTCGACGTGGTCTACGAACGGGAGCGTCCCGGCTACAAGGCCGAAGTGGAGAGCCTCGCCTCGGGACTCGGGGTCGCCCTGCGGCTGCATCGCGGCATCACCGACCAGGAGCTCGCTGGGTTGTACCGTTCCGCCACGGTGACCGTGTGCGCTGCCCGCCTCGAGCCTTTCGGGCTGATCACGCTCGAGTCGATGAGCTGCGGGACGCCGGTGGTGGCAGTTTCGCAGGGCGGCTTTCGCGAGACGGTCGTCGACGGGGTGAACGGCTACCTAACGGAGCGCAACCGCTCGCCGCTCGCCGAGGGCGTCGTCCGCGTCGCCCGAGGAGAGATCGGAGCCACCCCCCAGTCCCTGCACTCCTCGGTGGCAGAGCACTGGAGCTGGGACCGATCAGCTGCCCGCGTCGCCGATCAACTGCGGGCGGCTGCCGCAGCGGCCAGCTGATGAGCGAGATCACCTGTCGTTCCTGTCGCGCCCCTCTGCTCCGCTCGGTGCTCGACCTCGGGGACATGCCGCTCGCCAATGCGTACCCGGCGACAAGGGAACAGTGCGAGGCTGAGCCGGCATACCCGCTGGGCGTCCGGATCTGCGAAGCCTGCTGGCTCCTGCAGCTGGCCCAGGAGGTGCCGCCGGAGCTGCTCTTCAGCGAGTACGCGTACTTCTCATCGATCTCGGAGACCTGGCTTGCTCATGCCGCCTCTTACGCCAAAATGGCGATCGAGAGGTGGCACCTCGACGACAACAGTCTCGTGGTCGAAGTCGCCTCAAACGACGGATATCTTCTACGCCATTTCGTCGAGCGCGGCGTCCCAGTGCTCGGGATCGATCCGGCCAAGAACGTGGTCGACGAGGCCATTCGTGCCGGGGTAGCGACCGAGGTCGGCTTCTTCGGCCTGGTTATGGCACAAGAGCTTGCCGCCCGCGGCATCTCGGCCGACCTCCTCGTCGCCAACAACGTCCTCGCTCACGTTGCCTCTGCCAACGACTTCGTCGGAGGGCTGGCGCGAGTGCTCGCTCCCGAGGGCGTGTTGACGGTCGAGTTCCCCGAGCTCTCGATGATGCTCGCCCAGGCCCAGTTCGACCAGATCTACCACGAGCACGTCTTTTACTTCTCGCTCCTTTCGTGCGAATTGCTGCTCTCGCGAGGCCGCCTCAGGGTGTTCGACGTCAGCCACCTCGGGACGCATGGCGGCAGCCTCCGCATCTTCGCCTGCCACCAGTCGGCCTCACACGACGAGACGGCCTCGGTCCAGCAAAAGCGCCGCCGCGAGGAAGAACTGGGTCTTGGGGCGCCGGCCGCCTACGAAGCCTTCGCCTCTGTCGCGCAGGAGCGGGCGCGCTCGATTCGGAGCTTCCTCGAGGACTGCGTCGCCAGTGGTCGTACGGTCGCCGCCTACGGAGCGGCCGCAAAAGGCAACACTCTCCTCAATTACTGCGGGGCCTCCACCCGAGAGATCGCCTACGTGGTCGATCGCAGCCCTCACAAGCAAGGGCACCTCTTGCCGGGCAGTCACATACCGGTGCTCCCGCCCGAGCACCTGATCTCTGACCGCCCCGACTACGTGCTCGTGCTCGCCTGGAACCTGCTCGATGAGGTCATGGCGTCGTTCCCGGAGGTACGGTCCTGGGGCGGCCGCTTCGTCACCACCGTGCCAAAGCTCACCGTCGTGCTGTGACGGTCGTCGAGACCTCTCTTCCGGGGCTGCTTGTCCTGCAGGCAAAGCTGGTCACAGATGAGAGAGGCTTCTTCGCACGCCTGTACGACGAGGAGGATCTATCGGCTCGGGGCGTGGACACGAGAGTTGCGCAGTCCCGCGTCGCCTTCAACAAGGCTCCCGGGACCCTTCGCGGCCTTCACTTCCAGGCCGAGCCGTACGGGGAGACCAAGATCGTCCGTTGCACCGCTGGATCCATATTCGACATTGTCGCCGACCTGCGTGCGACCTCCCCCACCCGGTACCGGTGGGAGGCCTTCGAGCTGAGCGCCGCCAACCGCACGTCGCTGCTCGTTCCCCCCGGCTGCGCCCACGGTTACATGACGCTTACAGCCGGCGCCGAGGTGTCCTACCTGATCTCGGCGCCGTACATGGAGCCGGCGCAGCGAGGCGTCCGTTGGGACGACCCCACTTTGGAC
>JBOGGH010000418.1:0-3169 GCA_050743905.1 Acidimicrobiales bacterium | reverse complement strand
GGGGGGCGGCGCGCCGGGGGTCGGTGGGGGACCGCCGGGCGGCGGCGGCGGCGGGCCTCCCGCGGCCGGCTGGCGGTCGACCGGGTGCTCGCCCGACGGGGTCCACAGGCTCATGCTGGTAGCCTAGGTGAACCAGGAAGTGGGGCCGCCCGGAGGGTGGGTCTCCACCCGGCCACCGGCACGGTGCGCCCGGGTCGACGTGCGGCGCTGCTTCCCCGACTGGCCGCGGAAGGACCGACGGCCCGACCGAGAGGACGAGACCGCATAGCGACCGACCCCGAGCACCGCATCAACGACCGCATCCGAGCCCGTGAAGTGCGGCTCGTCGATCCCGACGGCCAGCAACTGGGCATCAAGCCCGTCCCCGAGGCGCTGGCGATCGCCCGTGGCATGGATCTCGACCTCGTGGAGGTGGCCCCCGGGGCCAACCCGCCGGTCTGCCGGATCATGGACTACGGCAAGTTCAAGTTCGACGAGGCGCAGCGAGCCAAGGAGAGCCGCCGCAAGGCGGTGCACGTCGGGATCAAGGAGATGAAGTACCGGCCGAAGATCGGCCCGGGCGACTTCGACACCAAGACCCGGCAGGTGACCAAGTTCCTGGACGAGGGGCACAAGGTGAAGGTCACCATCATGTTCCGTGGGCGCGAGGTCTTCCACCCCGAGCTGGGCAAGCGGATCCTCGACCGGATCGCCGACCAGACCGAGGGCACGGCCAAGGTCGAGTCGGAGCCGAGGCTGGACGGGCGGAACATGGTGATGGTGCTGGCGCCGGACAAGCGGGCGAAGCAGTCGGCGGCGTCGAAGGCCCAGGTGAACGGGTCGACGCCCGAGGAGGGATGACGAGATGCCGAAGATGAGGACGCACCGGGGGGCCGCCAAGCGGGTCAAGGTGACCGGCAGCGGGCGGCTGCGCCGCCGCCGGCAGAACCGCTCGCACATCCTGGAGAAGAAGACCAGCGTGCGCAAGCGCCGGCTCGCCCGCGAGACGGACTTCTCGGGGGGCGACGGGCAGCGCGCCAAGCGCATGCTCGGGATCTAGGAGGAGGGACGTTCATGGCCAGGGTCAAGCGCGCCGTCCACGGGCGCAAGCACCACCGCGCGGTCCTCGAGCAGGCGAAGGGCTACTACGGCAACAAGAGCCGCACCTACCGCGCCGCCAACGAGCAGCTCCTGCACTCGATGCAGTACGCCTACCGCGACCGGCGCGCCCGCAAGGGCGACTTCCGCAAGCTGTGGATCCAGCGGATCAACGCCGCCGCCCGGCTGCACGGCACCAGCTACAGCCGGTTCATCGCCGGCCTCCACCGGGCGGGTGTCGAGGTGGACCGCAAGGTCCTGGCGGACCTCGCCGTCACGGACGACGACGCCTTCGCCTCGCTGGTCCGGCTGGCCGGCGAGGAGGTCGCCTCCTGACCCTGGGCGCCTCGCACCAGCGGGTGCGGCGGGTCCGGCGGCTCCTGGCCAAGCGCAGCACGCGCTGGGCGGAGCGGGCCTTCGTGGCCGAGGGGGTGGAGTTGCTGCGCACGGCGCTGGACGCCGGCGCGCTGCCCGAGGCCGTGTACGTGGCGGCCGAGGGCGGCCACGGGGTGGCCGAGCTGGCGACCACCGTGGAGGCCCGCGGCGTGCGGGTGCACCGGCTGGCGCCCGGCGTGATGGCCCGGGTGGCCGGCACCGTCACGCCCCAGGGGGTGCTGGGCGTGTTCCCGATGGTCGACCGGGGGCCCGAGGTGCTGGCCGGGGGCACGCTCGCCGTGGTGCTCCTCGACGTCCGGGACCCGGGGAACGCCGGCACCGTCCTGCGCACCGCCGACGCGGCGGGGGTGGACGCCGTGGTGTGCTGCGGCGGGACCGTGGACCCGTACAACCCCAAGACGGTGCGGTCCTCGGCCGGGTCGATCTTCCATGTGCCGCTGGTGGTGGAGCCGGACCCCGCCGCCGTCCTGGCCGTCCTGGCCGCCAACGGCTACCGGTGCCTGGGGACCGGGGTGCGCGCCGGCGAGGACTACGCGGCGGTCGACTGGCGGGTGCCGACCGCGGTGGTGCTGGGCAACGAGGCGGCGGGCCTGCCGGCCGGGCTGGGCCTGGACGGCACGGTCGCCGTCCCCATGGAGGGCCGCGCCGAGTCGCTCAACGTGGGCACGGCGTGCGCGGTGCTCTGCTTCGAGGCCCTGCGCCAAAGGCGCACGAGATGACGCCGTGCCAGCGGCGCACGAGATGACGCCGTGCCAGCGGCGCACGAGGTGACGCCGCGCCGGCGGCGATCGCTACGATCTGCCGATGGACGTCGCCCGGACCGAGCGTGACGCGGCCGCCGCGGTGGCCGCCGCCGGGTCGGTCGCCGACCTCGACGCCGTGGAGGCGTCCGTCCTCGGCAAGCGGGGGGAGCTGGCCCAGGCCCACCGCCGCCTGGGCGCGCTGGAGCCGGAGGAGCGGCGGCAGGCCGGCAAGGTGCTCCACGAGACGCGGGTGCGGCTGGAGGAGCTGGTCGCCGCTCGGCGCGGCGAGCTGGCGGCCGGCGAGCGCCGGGCCGCCCTGGAGGCCGACCGCCTCGACCTGACCGCCACCCTCCCGGCGCCCGGGCGCGGCCACCTCCACCTGGTGACCCGGACGCGGGACGCCCTGGAGGACACCTTCGTGGGCATGGGCTTCACCGTGGCCGAGGGCCCGGAGGCCGAGACCGACTGGTACAACTTCGAGGCGCTCAACATGCCGCCGGCCCACCCCGCCCGGGGCATGTGGGACACCTTCTACCTCGACCTGGGCGAGCCGGAGTCCGTGGTGCTGCGCACCCACACCTCCCCGGTCCAGATCCACCTCATGGAGGAGCACCCGCCGCCCATCCACGCCGTGATGCCGGGCCGGTGCTTCCGGCGCGACACGCCGGACGCCCGCCACCTGGCCGTCTTCCACCAGATCGAGGGGCTGGTGGTGGACCGCGGGATCACCTTCGGCCACATGGCCGGGACGATCGAGACGTTCACCGGGGCGTACTTCGGCCCGGACATCCACTCGCGGCTCCGGCCGGCGTACTTCCCCTTCACCGAGCCGTCGGCCGAATTCGAGGTGACGTGCACCATCTGCCGGGGCGAGGGCTGCCGCACCTGCTCGGGCACGGGCTGGATCGAGCTGGGCGGCTGCGGGATGGTGGACCCGGCGGTGTTCGGGGCGG
>JBOGGH010000417.1:0-3171 GCA_050743905.1 Acidimicrobiales bacterium | reverse complement strand
GGGCGACAGCGCGTGTCGGCTCGTCGCCCAGGGGTGGGCGGTGCTGCGGATGCCGAGGCCGGACCTGGCCGTGCAGGTGACCGCCGCGCTGCACCGCCTGGTCCGCTCGGTGAGCGGTGAGCCGGTGACCCTCAGCTCCGGCATCAGCGTCGGGGGAGCCGAGGGAGACGCGACCCTCGACGTGCGGCACACGGCGCCGGCACAGCGCCACGAGTCGATCTTCGCCGCCTACGGCGCCCTCGCCCCCGGCGCCGGATTCGTGCTCGTCAACGACCACGACCCGAAACCCTTGCGCTACCAGTTCGAGGCAGAGCACGCCGGGCGCTTCAGCTGGGACGTCCTGGAGGCGGGGCCCGAGGTGTGGCGGGTGCGCATCGGGCGCCCGGCGGAAGAGGCGCGCTGAGCCGGCCGTCAGCAGCCCGGCCGGCGGTGCCCGCAACGAGGTGGCAGAGCTGGCCGGGCGCGGGTACAGCTACGGCTCTTCCACCGAAGTCACCGACCTCGCCCCGGGTCGAACGAGGAGGTGATCGCCCTCAGCTCGGGCAAGAGGCAAGAGCCGGACCGGCCGCTCGACTGGCGCCCTGCGGGCCGACACTGTCGCATCCTGGGAGCCTGCGTCGCAGGGCCTGCGCCGCTCCGATCGACTACGACGACATCTTCTACTACGCCCCGGAGAAGAGGCCATCTCCTCCAAGCTCGACGCGGTCGACGCCAGCTGGCGATGGTCGACAAGCTCGGGATCTCGCTCGCCGCGCCGGAGCGCCTCTCGGTGGCGGTCGACGCGCTGGTCGACTCGGTGTCGGTGGCGACGACCTTCCAGGAGAAGCGGGCCCGGGCCGGAGCCGGCCTCTGCTCGTTCTCCGACGCCGTCGGTCATCTCCCCGACCTCGTGCGTGCCGGCGGCCCCTCTATCGATGGGAGCGCGGCGCTGGCCCGTCCCGTTCGGTTGGCGAGCAGCCGGGCGGGCACCACCGAGAGGTTGGCGGCCATGACGACCCCGGTTACTCCGAGGAGGACGCCGCCGGCCAGGGTCGCAGTCGGCACCGACGCGCCGAGACCTGCACACAGCGTCGCCATCCCGACCGTGACCGTCCCATAGGCGACGCCGGCCCAGGTGTGGTCGTAGAGGTCGGCGAACATGAGCTGGCGGCCCGACGGCCCTCTGGCCACCCCGCGGGCTCGAAGCGCCGTCCAAAGGATGAACGGCACCACCTTGTGAGCGTGACCCACCAGGGCCTCGAGCAGCCATCCGCCGGCCGCGGCCATAGCCGCCGACACGAGGGCCACACCCTGGTCGTAGTGACGCGGAAGCACCAGGGCGGCGGCCAGGGCCAGGCCTGCGCCGACGAAGAGCCAGGCCGCCGAGGTCACCACGAACACCAGATGCAGGTCGGCCTTCCGGCGGCGACACCGGACATGGGCCCACAGGGAGGCGAGGTGGGCGCCGAGGCCGAGGGCCAGGATCGCCGCCCCGCCCCACGCCAGGCCTGCCAACCCCCAGGCCAGGCCGCCGGCTAAGGCCGCTGCGCCGGTCGGGATCGCCCAGACCGCGACCGTCCCGGAGCGATGTCGCCCGGGGAGGTGCGCCAGCATGAACATTGGCCACAGCTTCTCGGCGACGCCGACGTAGGTGACCCCGAGCCAGCCGAACATACCGATCACGCCCATCGCCAGGTCGACGTGACCGGAGAGGCCAAACCAGCTCCCCTGGCGGTCACCCACGAACGCGACGCCGAGGAAGCTGGTGAGCACCGCACCGCCGGCAGCGAAGCGCAGGGCTGTGACCGGCGCGCCCTTCCCCCGCACCGCCAGCGGCGCGCTGAGGTTGGCGGCGAGCAGCACGACGGCCACACCCGCCAGAGCGCCGCCGGCCGCGGTCACGCCGACCTGTTCGGTGGCGATTCCGAACGGCAGCATCCACGATGCCGCCAGCCACGTCACAAAGGTGGCTCGCGCCAGTCGTAGCGAGCGAAGCGGTCTGCCCGTGATGACGGGGGTGAACTGGTGGGTGGCGCCGAGGACCCCCATCGCCAAGGTGGCCAGCACCCCGAAATGCACCGCGGCGACAACCGGGTCCGCGGTGGGGTCCACGGCGGCTGCGCCCCTCGCCCAGATCCAGGCGCCGCCACAGGCCACCAGGCCTGCTGCCGCCGCGGCCAGAAAGGCCAGGGGCACTGACGGGGGCGGCACCCCGGCGGGCACTCCCGCTGGCCGGCTCCTCCAAACGCCGCCCGGCGCGGCCGGCGGGCGCTCGGTGCGAGTCGTCACCCGGCCCGCCGTTCAACGGCGCCGTCGTGGAGCAAGGACGCCATGTCCTTGGCCGCGTCGGTAAGGGTCATGAAGAGGTCCAGATCGCCTCGGTCGATCTCGGGTCGGTCCCGCGGTTCGCTCGGCAGCGCCCGCCCGCCGCGTCCCACGGGCGCCGAGGGTGCCGACCTCGAGGACGGGCTCCCACATCGTGACCTTGTCGCTGCCGTCCTCGTCGTCGAGGAGGCTCCGCAGCGGCTCGACGATGCCTTCGCGTCCGTCTGCCTCCCGCGTTGGCGGGTTTCAGCGGGCATGGTGTCCTCGACTTCCTGTCTTCGATGGTCGCTTCGAGGTGCTGCGCCAAGCTCAAGGGATGCTGCGGCAAGGCGGGAGACGGCTCCTGGTCGCTTCGTCGGAGCATCAGTCGTACTTCTCGCTGGCGATGCGACCGGGGTCGACCCCGAGGTCGACGAGCGCAGCGACGACCGACTCGACCATCGCCGGTGGCCCGCACAGGTACGCCTCGTTGGGCCTCACCGCCCCGAGGCTCTCGGCCAAGACGCCCTTGTCCACCCGGCGATGGAACTGGGCGCGGCACTCGGCGGGGTTGCGGGTGATGCAGTGGACGAGCCGGAGCCACCGGTGCCTGGCGGCCAGGTCGGCGAGCTCGTCACGGTAGAAGGCGTGGTCGTAGGTGATGGCGGAGCAGATCAGCCACACCGGGTCGACCCGTCCGCGGCGTGCGGCGTGACGGACCATCGACATGAGCGGCACCAGCCCGCTGCCGGCCCCGACCAGCAGCACCGGCCCGGCGTCCTGGCCGCTCCAGGTGAACCGGCCGTAGGGGCCACGCACCTCGAGAGACTGGCCGGTTCGGAACCCGACGAGCAAGGGGGAGAGCAGCCCACCGGGCACCTCCCGTAC
>JBOGGH010000416.1:0-3181 GCA_050743905.1 Acidimicrobiales bacterium | reverse complement strand
GTCGACGGCGGTGCCACAGAGGGGAACAGCCGGCACTCGAGGGCGGCTGTGTCGAGCTCGGCGGGCAGAGGCCAGCCGAGGCCGGCGGTTGCTGCACGCTTCACGCAGTCGCTCACCGTGGATGGTGCCAGGTGCAGCGCGTCGGCCACCTGCCGGCGGGTGAGGCCCATCGCGAACGTGAGCCGGAGAACGTCTCGGATCTTCCGCATGTCGCTGCGGGGACGTGGTGACACCGCTCCCTCCTCTCGTCGCCCCCCACGGCGGGGGGAACGAGACGAAGGTGCTCCGTCGGCTCAGCTCAGCGGTGGATCCTCCGGGTCATCCCAGTCGCGTCCGGATTCGTCGGAACGGTGTCCGGATTGGATCGGAACGCTGTCCGGATTCCGTCGGAACAGCTGTCCGGATTCGGTCGGAATACGCATCTTGAGATCCACTTCGCGCGGGGCGCTGGGAGAGCGCTGCAGGGGTTCTCCCAGCGCTGGTGCGTGTCACCCGCCACGAGCATGGGACCACCCTTCCGCCACGAGCATGGGACCACCTCGTCCCCGATCCGTGCCGGCCAACCGTGATGGTGGTGGACCGGCCCGACGGTGTCAACCGTTGGGCTTGCGCCGGGTCCGCGGCGGCGCCGGCGCCGGCGGCGTGTCAGTGACCCGAGGCTTCTGCCTCTTGCGGTAGGACTCGCCCTCGATGACGAGCTCGTAGGCCGCGCTCTGGAGGCGGTCGACAGCCGACTGGGCGAGCAGCGGGTCGGCCATCTGAGCCAGGAATTCGCTCGGGTCCCGGTTGGAGGTGAGCACCGTCGCCCCCTGGCGATGCCGCTCGACCACCAGCTCGTAGAAGGTGTTGGTGTCGGTGACATCCAGTGGGGTCAGCGCGAAGTCGTCGATGAGCAACAGGTCGACGCCGACGAGCTTGCGCACCTCGGCCTCCACCGAGTTGTCGAGCCGGGCCGCCCGCAGCCGCTTGAACAGCTTGTCGGCCCGCTCGAAGTGGACCCGGTAGCGCCGGCGGCAGGCGATGTGGCCGAGGGCGGTGGCGAGGAAGGTCTTGCCCACCCCGACCGGCCCGAGGATGAGGGCGTTGTGGTGGTCGTCGACGAAGCGCAGGGTGGTGAGCTCGGCCCAGGTGGCGTGGTCGTAGGTGACGGCCGCCGTCTCGTCCCAGGCCTCGGCCACCATGGTGGCATCGAGGTGGGCGGTCTTGGCCCGTAGCCCGGCCGACGTCTTGTCCCGTCTCGCGACCTCGTCGGCCAGCACCATCTCCAAGAAGTCCACGTGGGGCATGGACGACTGGCGGGCGGTCAGGAGCCGCTCGGGCAGGGTGTCGGTCATCTGGCCGAGCCGGAGCCGGGTCAGGATCTGTCGCA
This sequence comes from Acidimicrobiales bacterium, assembly GCA_050743905.1. Classification (GTDB taxonomy): domain Bacteria; phylum Actinomycetota; class Acidimicrobiia; order Acidimicrobiales; family RAAP-2; genus JBOGGH01. Next base: position 1,812 of record JBOGGH010000416.1, on the reverse strand, counting down.
GTTCGACCGAGATGCTCGGTGCCGGGGTGCTCACTTCGAACCGCCTGCGGTGCTGGCGAACTCGGAGGCGTCCCGGGCGAACCGTCCCTGGACGATCGTCGGCTCGGGCGGGGAGGAGGTCTCTTCGGCCTCGGTCGCCCGGTCGATCATCCGGGCGATGAGGTTCACGTTGATGGCCTCGGCCTCGAGCGCCCGGGCACAGGCCAGCTCCACCTTGTCGGCTCCCCACTTCTTGACCAGGCCCAAGAGCCGATAGGCCTGGCGCATCGTGGTCCAGGGCAGGGGGTGCTCGAGGACGGCCTCGATGTAGCGACCGATGGAGGCCCCGTGTCCCCTCCCCAGGTTGATCAGGTGGTCGATGTCTCTAAGGGCGTAGGTGGTGCGCTCTTCGGGCAGGTCGGCCGGATCGGTGGAGCGGCCGCCGGGCGCCTTGCGGGGATGGACCTTGATCAACTGGCGGCGGGCGTAGAGCTTGACGGTAGAGCGGTCGGCCCGGGCGACGAGGCTCTGGCCGATCAGGTTGCCGGGCACTGAGTAGATGGCTCGGGCCACCTCGACGTGGTGGTCCCGGTGGACCTTGGGCGTAGAGAACACCGGGACGTCGTAGGGAGAGGCGGGAACGGGAAGCAGCAGGTGCTGCTCGCCGGTGGCGAAGGCCTCGGCCGGCCGAACCCGGGTGGTGCCGTGGATGCGCAGACCCGCACCTTCTCGGCACCAAGCCTCGGCCCGGCGCTGGGCATCGGCCAGGTCGATGAACCCCTCACCGGCGAAGAACCGTTGGCGCACAAAGGGAACTTGGCGTTCGACCCTCGGCTTGTCCTGGGGCTTGCGGACCCGGGCCGCGTCGATCAAGAAGCCCCTCGACTGCGCGTACTCCAAGAAGGTGTCGTTGAACCGGGGCTCGGTCGGCTCCGCCTTGGTGACGACGGGAGTCAGGTTGTCCGGAATGAGGACGGGGAAGACGCCGCCGAAGAACGACCAGGCGGCCTCCAGTCCCTCGATCACGTCGGTGGTCTTCTGCCCGAGCGAGAGCCACACGAACATGTGCCGGGACCAGACGGCCACCACGATGAGGGCGTGGACCACGCGCCGGCGCCCGGTGGCCGGATCGGTGATCATGCCCATCCTGCCGAAGTCGGCCTGGAGCTCGACGCCGGGATCGCCGTCGGCCACCCGCACCGTCGTCTTCTTGTTGCCGGCGCCGCACCGCTCGGCACAGAAGCGCTGGAGGGTCCGTTCGGGGACGACCACACCTCGCCGGGTGAGCAGGTCGCCGATCTTGGCCACGGTGAGCTCAGCCGTCACCCACTTCTTGATCTGCTCTTCCTCGGCGACCAGCTTCTCCCACGACGACCCGTGGCCGTTGGGCCGGACCGGCCGGACCGCCTCGCACACCGAGCCGATCAGCTCGTCGGTGAGCTGGTTCTCGCCGCCGTCGCGGACGACGCCGAGCTCGGTTGCCGCCTCCACGTAGCGGCGCACCGTCTTGCGGTCGACACCGGCCGATGTGGCGATGGACCGGAGTCCCTCGTCACCGCGCAGCCAGCGGCGCAGCACCTCTTTGACCTGGACCACTGATACCTCCCTGAATGCCATGGGGCGCACACCCTCCGTTGTGGACTGGTGCGCCCAGCCGAACTGCTGTCCGGCCGGCGGTGGTGGATGTCAGGGGTGGTCCCATGACTGGCGGAAGGGTGGTCCCATGCTGGTGGCGGGAACCGACCTCAGGTGGTCCCTTGCTGCTGGCGGCTGACACGCCGGGACGCCCCTTTCTCTGAGAAGTGCCTCACCAGCATCGGTTGGGGGCAGAGG
>JBOGGH010000415.1:0-3191 GCA_050743905.1 Acidimicrobiales bacterium | reverse complement strand
GGCCAGCCGGCCCCGGCCGGCCGCCGCCACGGCGCCGCACCACCCGGACGCCCGCCGTGGCCACGTCGAAGGGGAGCGGGGGCCGCAGCTTGCGCACCGTCACCGCCACCTCCGCCACCCGTGCGTCCCGGGCCAGCACGGCGCCGGCCACGGCGCCGGCCAGCGCCTCCACCAGCGCGAAGCGGGGCCCGGCCACCACGCCCGCCGCCACCTCCACCAGCGCCCCGTAGTCCACCGTGTCGGCCAGGTCGTCCGACCGGCCGGCAGGGGCGGCGTCCAGCCAGGCGTCGAGGTCGAGGAGGAACGGCTGGGCCCGCTCCCGCTCCTCGGGGAGGACGCCGTGGGTGCCGGTGACCCGCAGGCCGCGGATCTCGATCCGGTCGGCCGGACGCCCGGGGCCCGGGCCGGCCGGCGGCCCGGCGGGCGCCATCAGACGGCCTGGCGGGGGGGCATGTGGTCGACGGCCACCACCACCTCGCGGCCGGCCGATCCCATCTGGTGGCCCACCAGGTGCTCCACCAGCGCCACCGCCTGGGGGCCCGAGGGCAGCCGCCCCGACCACACCAGAAAGCCGGCCACCGCCCCCATCACCCGGGCACCGAGCTCGTCCTGGTGGACCAGGATGCGCAGCCCTTGGCCGAGGGAGCGCTCCAGGTCGAGGTAGGCGTCCCCGAGGGCGGCGCGGGGGTCGGCGGCGGGGGGCAGCGGGTAGTGGGCGCAGGCAAGCCCCTCCTCCTCGTAGGCCGCCAGGTTGTGGGGCGAGGGGAGGAGCGAGACGAGCCGGGTGAAGCCCTGCACCCGGAGCCAGATGATCTCCTCCTGCCGCCGCACCCGCCGGTGGCTGGAGGAGAACCCGCCCGGCCGCTCGCTCACGGCCAGCCGGTCGCGGATGATCCAGGCGAAGTTCCGTGGCGGGATGCCGGCGGCCCACTTGCCCTTCACGCCGCCACCACGCCGTCCGCGCCGCAGGCGCCCACCAGCGTGGCCGCCTGCACCGCCGGCGCCACGTCGTGCACCCGCACCATCGCGGCGCCCCGCACCAGTGCCCAGGTCTCGAAGGCGAGCGAGGCCTCCAGGCGGTCTTCCACCGGCACCGGCCCGGCGGCAGTGGCGCCGTAGCCACCCGTGAAGGTCTTGCGGCTCACGCCCACGAGCACGTCGAAGCCCTCGTCGCGCGCCGCCCCGGCCAGCTCGGGCAGGTGGGCCAGGAGCGCCAGGTTGTGCTCCGCCGTCTTGCCGAAGCCGATCCCCGGGTCCACCCAGACCTCCGTCACGCCGGCGGCGGCGGCGGCCCGGGCCCGGTCCAGCACGAAGCCGTGCACCTCGGCCACCACGTCCCGGTACCGCGGGTCCCGCTGCATGTCGCGGGGCGTGCCCTGCATGTGCATGGCCACCCAGCCCACCGACAGCTCGGCGGCGACCGGCCAGAGGGCCCCGGACACGTCGTTGACCAGGGTGGCGCCGGCCGCCACGGCAGCGGCGGCCACGGCCGGCTTCACCGTGTCCACGGACACCCGCACCCTGGGCACCAGCGCCTCCACCACCGGGACCACCCGGCGGAGCTCCTCGGCCTCCTCCACCGGCGTGGCCCCCGGCCTGCTGGACTCCCCCCCCACGTCCACCACGTCGGCGCCCTCGTCCGCCATCGCCAGGCCGTGGGCCACGGCGTCGGCGTGCCGCAGGTAGCGGCCGCCGTCGGAGAAGGAGTCGGGCGTCACGTTCAGCACGCCCATCACCATGGGTCGGTCATGGCGGCGGCCGGCCATGGCGGCCAGCGTACGCGAACGACCGCCCACCCGCGGCCGGCCGTCCGGGGCACGGACAGGGCGCGGGACCCGGGGCTCAGCGCCCGTGGACGAACTGCATGGCCTCGGCCCTGGTGGCGGCGTCCGAGCGGAACAGCCCGCGGACCGAGGAGGTCACCGTCAGGGTGCCCGGCTTCTTCACGCCCCGCATCGACATGCACAGGTGCTCGGCCTCCACCACCACCAGCACGCCGCGGGGCGCCAGCACCGACTCCACCGCGTCGGCGATCTGCGTGGTCATGCGCTCCTGCACCTGCAGGCGCCGGGCGAACCCGTCCACCAGGCGCGCCAGCTTCGAGAGCCCGGTGATGCGGCCGTCGGTGCCCGGGATGTAGGCCACGTGGGCCCGCCCGATGAAGGGGACCAGGTGGTGCTCGCAGAGCGAGGCGAAGGGGATGTCGCGCACCATGACCATCTCGTCGTGGTCGGCGGCGAACGTGACGGTGAGGTGCCGGGACGGGTTCCCGTCGAGGCCCGAGAACAGCTCCTCGTACATGGCGGCCACCCGGGCCGGGGTGTCGGTGAGGCCGTCGCGCGACGGGTCCTCGCCGATGGCGGCCAGCAGCTCGGTCACGGCGCGCGCCACGCGCCCGGTGTCGACGGCCATCGCTCCGCGCCCCTCCCTGCCGGGCCCTCAGCCGCGGCCGGCCGGGCCAGGGACCGGCCGGTCCGAGCCGTCCGGTCCGAGATAGGTGTGCACGCCGGCCAGGTTCCGGTACCGCTCGTCCACGTCGAGCCCGTAGCCCACCACGAACTCCGAGGGGATGGTGAACCCCACGTAGCGGAGGTCGAGGTCCACCCGCTGCTCGCCCTCCTTGACCAGCAGGGCGCAGACGTCCAGCGTGGCCGGGTGGCGCGCCTGGAGGTACTTGCGCAGGTAGTTCAGGGTGAGCCCGCTGTCGATGATGTCCTCGACCACGAGGACGCGGCGCCCGGTGAGCTCGGCGTCCAGGTCCTTCACGATGCGCACCACCCCCGAGGTCCGGGTGGCGCTCCCGTAGGAGGAGACCGCCATGAAGTCCACGTCCACCGGCAGCTCGATGGCCCGGCTCAGGTCGCTCATGAAGGTCATGGCGCCCTTCAGCACCCCCACCAGGAGGGGGGGGTCGCCGGCGTAGTCCGCCGTGATCTGCTCGCCGAGCTGGGCCACCCGCCCGGCGATGGCGCCGGCGCTCACCACCACCGGCCCGACCGAGGGCAGGGCCCACGCCGGGGCCACCAGGCCCGCCGCCTCCGTCTGCACCGGCGAGACCTTACCGGAGGTGGCCGCGGCAGCGGCCCTGGTGGCCGTGGCGGCGCCGATGGCAGGCCTGCTGGGCGTGGCCGTGCCCAGCCGGAGCCGCCCGCCCGAGCGCCGCACCGTGGCGCCGCCCTCGACCTCGGTGC
>JBOGGH010000414.1:0-3194 GCA_050743905.1 Acidimicrobiales bacterium | reverse complement strand
GCTCGGCCTGGCCGCCGGGCTCACCCGGCCGCTCGGGGTGCTGCTGGCGGTGCCGTTGGCCGTGGAGGCGGCCCGCGGCTGGCGGCGGGCCGGCGGCGGGGAGCGGGCCATGAGCGCCGTGGCCACGGTGGCCCCGTTGGCCGCCGCGAGTGCGTTCGCCTGCTGGTCGTGGGCGGCCTTCGGCGACGCGCTGCTGCCGCTGCGGGTGCAGACCGGTGCCGGCCACCACGGCGGGCTCTCGGATCCCTTCCGGGTGCTGGTGGACGACGCCCGGGGGGCGTTCCACCACCACCTGGGGACCGCACTCCACGTCCCCTGGGTGGTGCTGGTGGCCGCGCTGCTGGTGGTGTGCTGGCGGCGGCTGCCGGCCGCCTACGGCGCCTTCGCCACGGCGGTGGTCCTGGCCGCCCTGAGCGGCACCAACCTGGACTCCTTCGAGCGGTACGCGCTGAGCGCGTTCCCCCTGGTGGTGGCCGGGTCCACCCTGACCGCCAGCCGGCGGGTGGAGCGGGTGGTGCTGCCGCTGGCCGCCGCCGGCATGGCCGGCTACCTGCTCCTGGCGTTGCTCAACGTGGCCGTGCCATGAACCGGTCTCTGCAGACGGCCACCCACTATCCTCGGCCCCGGGCCCCGGTGGGCGGTCCCGACGGAAGGGCGGCGGTGGCAGCGGACGAACGAGCTGGGGCGGGCGGTCACGGGGAGGCGCCGGTGGTGGTGATCGGCGCCGGCCCGGCCGGGCTGACCGCCGCCTACGAGCTGGTGAAGGCCGGGCGACGGCCGCTGGTGGTGGAGGCCGACGACGTGGTGGGCGGCATCAGCCGCACGGTGGAGCGCGACGGCTGGCGGTTCGACATCGGGGGCCACCGCTTCTTCACCAAGGTGCAGCCGGTGGAGGACCTCTGGCACGAGATCCTCCACGACGACGAGTTCCTGCTGCGCCCGCGGATGAGCCGCATCTTCTACCGGGGCAAGTACTACGACTACCCGCTGAAGGCGGGAAACGCGCTGGCCAACCTCGGGCTGTGGGAGTCGTTCCTGTGCGGGTGCTCGTACCTGTGGGCGCGGATCCGCCCGCCCGGGGACCAGACCAACTACGAGGGTTGGCTGGTGGCGCGGTTCGGCTGGCGGCTCTACCGCACCTTCTTCAAGACGTACACGGAGAAGGTGTGGGGGGTGCCGGTGAGCGAGATGCCGGCCGACTGGGCGGCGCAGCGGGTGAAGAACCTCGACCTCGGCAAGGCGGTGGTCAACGCCCTCATGCCCAAGCGGAAGCAGACGGCGATCACCACCCTCATCGAGGAGTTCCAGTACCCCAAGCTGGGCCCGGGGATGATGTGGGAGCGCTGCCGCGACCTGGTGGAGGCGGGCGGCGGCACGGTGCTCATGGGGACGGCGGTGGAGCAGGTCACCGTGCGGGACGGCCGCGCCGTCTCGGTCACCCTCCGCTACGCCGACGGCACCACCGGGGAGGTGGCGGCGTCGCACGTGATCTCCTCGGCGCCCATGCGGGCCCTGGTGGGCATGGTGGACCCGCCGGCCCCGCCCGAGGTGCTGGCCGCCGGGGCCGACCTGCGATACCGGGACTTCCTGACCGTGGCCCTGGTGGTGCCCGAGGACGAGGGCTTCCCCGACAACTGGATCTACGTCCACGCCAGGGAGGTCCGGGTGGGCCGGATCCAGAACTTCGGCCGGTGGTCGCCGTTCATGGTGAAGGAGGGGCGCACCTGCCTGGGGATGGAGTACTTCGTCTTCGAGGGCGACGACCTCTGGTCGAGCGACGACGACGACCTGGTGGCCATGGCCACCCGCGAGCTGGTCCGGCTCGGCCTGGTGGGACCGGGCCACGTGGAGGCCGGGTACGTGGTCCGGGTGCCCAAGGCCTACCCCCACTACGACACGGAGTACCAGCAGAACGTGGCCACGGTCGTCAAGTACCTGGACGTGACCGCGCCCAACGTGCACCCGGTGGGGCGCAACGGCATGCACAAGTACAACAACCAGGACCACTCCATGTACACCGCCATGCTCACGGTGGAGAACATCCTCGGGGCCTCCCACGACATCTGGGCGGTGAACGTGGAGGAGGAGTACCACGAGGCGTCGGCGGACCCGGTGGTGCGGCGCGGCGGGACCGGGCGCGACGCCCCGGTGCTCCCGCGGCGGGTGGCGTGACGGGCGGCAGCACGGCGGGGGGCGCGACCGGCGGCGCCGGGCCCGAGCACGGGCCCGATGCCGGCTCGGTGGGCACCGTGGAGGCCGTGGAGGCGGCGGTCGAGGGGGTGCCGGGCGCGGTCTCGCTCGCCCCCAGCTCGGTGGTGCCGGTGCTCGGCGGGGAGCTGGTGCTGCCGCCCCCGGCCGCACCCGGGCCCGACGGCACCGGGGCGGCGGCGGACGTGGCCGGGGACGTGGCCGACGTGGCGCCCGACTCGGTCCGGTCGGGCCTGCTGCAGGCCGGCCCGCTGGCCGTGGCCGGGGTGGCGGCCAACGCCGCCAACGTGGTGGTCACGGTGCTCCTGGCCCGGCTGCTCACCACCCGCGGCTACGGCGTCCTCAACCAGCTCACCGGCATGTTCCTCATCGTGTCCACGCCCGGGTCGGCGGTGATCGTGGCCGTGGTGCGGCGGGTGACGGCGTGGCGGGGGGCTGGCTCGGCCCACCTGACCCAGCGGTGGGCGCGCCGGCTGCACCGCCAGGGCCTGGTGGCGGTGGCGGCCTTCGCCGTGGTGGTCTGCACGGTGCTGGGCCCCTGGCTCACGGACGTGCTCAACCAGCACGACGCCCTCGGCGACGACGCCATCCTGGTGGCCGGGGCCGTGTGGATCCTGCTCTGCCTCGACCGCGGGCTGCTCCAGGCCCACCGGAGCTACCGGGCGCTCTCGGTCAACCTGGTGGTGGAGGGCGGCGTGCGGAGCGCGGCGATGGTGTGCCTGGTGGCCGTCGGGGCCGGTGCCACCGGTGCCGCCCTGGGGGTGCTGCTGGCCGAGGTGGTCACCGCCGTCCACGCCAGGGTGGCGGCCGACCGGGCGTGGGGCACGGACGTCCGCCCCGAGCGCCCGGTGCGGCGGGCGCGCCGGGTGCGCCAGGCCGACCGCTGGCGGCTGGCCTTCCGGGCCGACCGGGACCTGGTGGCGCCGGGTGAGCAGCGCCGCGTCCTGCTGGGCGACCTGGGTGCCGCCCTGGTGGCGCTGGCCATG
>JBOGGH010000413.1:0-3200 GCA_050743905.1 Acidimicrobiales bacterium | reverse complement strand
GTCGAGGGCCCCTACCCATCGCCCACCCTGCTCGTCGGCGGAGCCGACGTCACCGGGGCCGCGCCGGGCTCCGTGGCTTCGTGCCGGCTCGATCTGCCGAGTGAGGAGCAGATCCTCGCAGTCCTGACCGTGGCGGCTGGCCGACCGCCACGTCGAGATCCGCCGCCTGCGCGCCGGCGTCCCGCCACCCGACGAGCGCGACGTGGTCACCTTGTGGTGGGAGCCGGGACCGGCAGACCGGCTCGGTCCACTGGGCTCTTGGCAAGGGGGCCCGAACGCCACCAGGAGGTCATCGGCTGACCGACGATCGCCGCCTATCCCGGCGAAGGGGATGCGTCGGCGACACCGAGGTCGACCACGACCGGGGCGTGGTCGGAGAGCTTCTTGCCCTTGCGGGTATCGCGGTCGATCGGCGCCGCCATGCACCGGTCAGCAAGCGAGCGGCTCGGCAGCACCAGATCCATTCGGCCTCTCGGCCCAGATGCATTCGCAGGTTCTCGCATCGACGTGTTCAGGGCCGACCAGTCCGCCACACGGTGTACATACAGTGGTGCATATGGCGACTCGGACCCAGATCTACCTGACCGACGATCAGCAGGCCCGGCTCTCCGAGCGCGCGAACGCCACCGGCAGGCCGGTGTCGGAGCTGGTGCGAGACGCCATCGACGGCATGCTGGCGTCGGACGATGATCTCGACGCGACGTTCGGGTCGGCTCCCGAAATTGGGTCGAGGGTACCGTCGCGCGGCGAGTGGGAGCGCAGTGGCTCAACTGCTCGTTGACACCGACGTGTGCATCGACCATTTGGGCGGAGCTCGCAGGCTGCCTCGGCAGGCGGGACGATTGGCCTACTCGGTGGTGACCCGCGCCGGGTTGCTGGCCAGTGCCGAGGACGACGAGCCCCAGGTGCGCCGGGTGATCGCCGGCATGGAGGAACTCCCGATCGACTGGAGGGTGGCGGACCGGGCCGGCCTGCTCCGCGGCCAACTTCCGAGCCTTCGCCTGCCGGACGCGTTGATCGCCTAGGCGGCACTGGTCCACGCACTCGCCCTCCACACCAAGAAGTGGTGAGACTTCCAGCGGGTCTCGGAGCTGCGGCTGCGCTGAAGATCAACTGAGGTACGGTGGATGTCGACGGGCTTGTGGGGTCTCCGACCGACCGTGGCAACATTGAGCAGTGCAGCGTCTGGGCGGCCGCACATGCACGAACCGGCTACCAGCATGTTTGCCGCAGCCGAGGTCAAATAGCGCCTCGAACCGACAGAACCCCCGCCACCAAGGGTTGCTGTAACCGCGCCACTTTGCGTATACATAAGCCGCTGTCCAGGATGTGCGGTCGGCGGCGTCTACGTTTGTGGTGCGAATTTGTGGGGTCCTACTCAGCTCCTGTATACGGCAAGAATGCGGCGCGCCGGGCAATGGCCGACCGCACGCTGCGGGTACGCGCATCAGGGTGGGTGGCGATGCTGCGCTGTACAGGGCGTGCCCTGTGCAGCGCGATGCGGGTGCACTACTCAACGGCCCCGGAGTTCTTCGAGTTTTGAAGGCCCGCTGGTCTAGCTGGTAGCCGCATCAGGCACGGAAGGCGATGTCCAGCTCAGGGTCCCGGGATCGCGTTCTAGGCACCGACAAGCCCTCACGGCTCTCCGACCTGCTCGCGGTCTGCGGGTATGCGCTGACCGAAGCGAACCTAGTTGCCGTGCGCAGAACGGCCTCTGCCCGGAACAGAGAGGCAGTGGACGACGAACTCCTGATCGCCTGCCTGGCCGGGGGTGACGATAGGGCGTTTCGGGACGTGTTCTTCTTGCACAAGTGCGCGCCGAGCTCGCTTGCGCGGGCGTGGAGGACATCCTCCAAGAGACGGTCGTCGCGGCCTGGCGCGGCGCTCGGCGCTAGAGGCCGGAAAGCGACGTGCGAGCTTGGCTCCGGGGGATCGCACGACTTCAGGCCGTGCCGTTGCTGCGCCGCAGAGGACCAGCAGATCGGTGGTCGCTCGACGTCGACGCAGTCGAAGGGCAGACTACCGCCGGTCCGGCGGGCGCCGCAGCGCTGCGAGCGGACGGGAGGCGGCCGTGGCCACACTCGGTGGTCGCTCGACGTCGACGCAGTCGAAGGGCAGACTACCGCCGATCCGGCGGGCGCCGCAGCGCTCCGAGCGGACGGGAGGCGGCCGTGGCCACACTCGGTGGTCGGGGGGCTGAGCGACAGGCGTGGCGGCTCTCCTCGGTCGATGCCACCTCGGGGCCGAGATGGCTGAGCAACCCCGAAGTGGGGCCGGTGGATCAGGTGGCACGACGAGGCCGGCCGCCTCGCCACGTCCGCGGGTAACGGTGACGTGAGCACTCCGGGTCACCTATCGAATCTGCCACCGCCCGGCCATGAACCTGAAGGTAGAGGCGGAGCGCCGATCAACCGTCGCGCCGCTCGTCGGCCGTCCACCGTGAGACGGCCGGGCACAAGGGGGGGCGACCGCCAGTGACCGGCGGCGCAGCGAAAAGTCTAGACCCAGCCAACCCACCGTGCGCGCGGGGCAGGCCCCGTGCGCGCGGGGCAGGCCCGCAGATCCTGACGCGGCATCCGCGCCGTCTAGGGCAGTCGCTGCTCCTCGAGGAGGACGTCCATGCCGCTAGGCGAGGTGACCGTCACGATGCGGTAGGACCAATCCGGCCGGGGCCGCTCGACGGACACGCTGTGGGGGTAGCCGTTCTGCTGGCAGATGGCGATGGCCTCGTCGGCGTCGCTGACACCGAGCTGCCAGGTAACGCCAGCGGCCGTCGGGCGCTTCTGTGGGGTGCGGCGCATACCAAACTCGACCACACCGTTCCCGACGGCGATGAAGCCTGGGTACTCCGGCCCCTCGTAGGTGGTGGTGAATCCGAACGCCGAGTAGAAGTCGCGCTCCGCGTTCGGGTCGTCGACGTCGAGGATGGGGACGAGCTTCGTGACCAAGGGCGCCATGACGCCACTCTATCGACCCTCGGCATCGCCGCGCTGCCCCGTCCTGACCGGCCCCTAGCAAAGTGTCAGCCGCGCAGCCGATTGGTCGACCCAGGCTCACCGTGGGCTCGAGCCGCGCTCTGGCATCATGCCCTGGTGGAGCTTCGCCCCAACTATCCGGTGCGGACCGCACGGTTGCGCCTGCGGCCCCTATCCGCCGGCGACACCCAATCGCTGCTCGCCTACCGATCGCTGGCAGATGTC
>JBOGGH010000412.1:0-3223 GCA_050743905.1 Acidimicrobiales bacterium | reverse complement strand
CACGGCGCCTCCCGCGCCCTCACCCGCACCTTCCCCCGTGCCGTCCCGGGCGTCCCGGGCGTCCCGGAGGGTCACAGCACCAGCCTCCGGGTGAAGGTCCCCCTGGCCAGCCAGTAGCCCAGCGCGGCCAGCGCCACCAGATAGGCGGCGTCGCCCAGCGAGGGCCAGAGCGCCGCCGTGCCCAGCACCAGGTCGCGGCAGAGGGACACGCCGTGGTAGAGCGGGGTGGCGTAGGCCACCGGCCGCAGCCAGCCGGGGAGCTCGGACACCGGGAAGAACGTCCCGGAGAAGAGGAAGAGGGGGATCAGGACGAACCGGTAGATGGTGGTGAACCCCACGTCCTTGTCCTGGGTGGCGGCGAACGCGGCGATGGGCGCGGCGAAGGCCAGGCCGCCGGCGACCGCCGCCGGGAGCGCCAGCACCGCCAGCGGCGAGCGCACCACGCCGAACGCGGCGATCACGGCGAGGTAGATGGCCGACACCAGGGCCAGGCGGGTGGCGATCCACGCCAGGTGCCCCCGGAGCACGTCCACCACGCGGATCGGGGTGGCCAGCATGGCGAAGTAGGAGCGGTACCACTTGATGGCCCCCATCACCGGGTACATGGCCTCGTTGGCGCCGATCTGCATCGCCGTGGCGGCCAGGAGCCCGGGGGCCACGAAGTCCAGGTAGGGCACGCCGCCCACGCCGCGCACGTGGTGGTCCACCAGCGAGCCCAGGCCCACCCCCATGGCCGCCAGGTACAGGACGGGGTACAGGAAGCTGGTGGTGATCGAGCTCCGCCAGATCCGCCTGTACTGGTACGACCAGTACCCGTAGCTCCGCAGCCACAGCGGCCGCGGCCAACGGCGCACCACGGCCCGGCCGTCAGTCAACGAGGGTCCGGCCGGTGAGGTGGAGGAAGACGTCCTCCAGGGTCGAGCGACGCACCAGCGCGCTCACCGGCACCAGGCCCCGCCGGTGCACCTCGGCCAGCGTGGCGTCGCCGTCCGCCGTGTACAGGAGGAGGCGGTCGGGGAGGACCTCCGTGCGCTCCGCCGCGTCCCGCAGCCTGGCCTCCGCCGCCTCGTGCTCCCCCGAGCCGAGCCGCACCTCCACCACCTCCCTGGTGGCGTAGCGCTCGATCAGCTCGCGCGGGCTGCCCTCGGCGGCGAACCGCCCGCGGTCCATGACCACCAGGCGGTCGCAGAGCTGCTCGGCCTCGTCCATGTAGTGGGTGGTGATGACCAGGGTGACGCCGTCCTGCTTCAACCGGTACAGGCGGTCCCAGAGCAGGTGCCGGGCCTGCGGGTCGAGGCCGGTGGTGGGCTCGTCCAGGATGAGCAGCTCCGGGTCGGAGATGAGGGACCGGGCGATGGTCAGGCGCCGCTTCATCCCGCCCGAGAGCGGGTCCACGCGGTCGTTGGCGCGCTCGGTGAGCTGGGCGAAGTCGAGCAGCCGCATCGCCCGCTGGCGGATCACCTTCCGGGGCAGGTCGAAGTAGCGGCCGTAGACCATCAGGTTGTCGAGCACGGTGAGCTCGAGATCGAGCGAGTCCTCCTGCGGGACGAGCCCGATGCGGCTGCGGATGGCGGGACCGTCGACGGCCGGGTCCATCCCCAGCACGCGCAGCGTCCCGGCGCTCACCGGCGACATGCAGGAGATCATGCGCATCGTGGACGTCTTCCCGGCGCCGTTCGGGCCCAGGAACCCGAACGACTCGCCCCGGGCGATGGCAAAGTCCACCCCGTCGACGGCCACCAGCCCGCCGAACCGCTTCACGAGCCCCCGGGCGGACACCATGGGGCCGGCCGGCGCCAGGCCGGGGCGCGACGGCGCGTCGAGAGACGGGGCGGGGGGAGAGGTCACCGCCCGGCCACGCTACCCGGGTCCGGGCGTCAGCCGCCTTGCTGGGTCAGCACGATCTGCCGGTCCTGCGGGCTCGCCAGCGACCCCTGGAACCCGAGGGCCACGCACGTGCCGGGGTCCGGGCAGGACACCGAGAGCACGTCCTGGATGTCGAGCTGCGCCAGGCCGGTGGCCCGCCGCTGGCCGGCGGTCGGCCGGGTGGGCAGGGGCTCGGTGGCCCACGTGGCGCCGCCGTCCGCCGTGGCCACCACCACGCCGGTCGAACGTCCTGTGGCCGGCGCTGTCCGGAGCGAGCCGGCGGCCCAGCAGGTGCCGGGCGCGGCGCAGGAGACGGCGGCGAGTGTGGCGGGCACGAGGCCGAGCGACCCGGGTGCGGACCAGGTGGCGCCCCCGTCCGCCGAGGACAGCGCCAGCGCCGGCCCGTACGGGTCCGTGACCGTGGTCCCCGCGGGCGGGCGGGCCGGCGGGTCGGCGATCGCCGTGCAGCGCCCCCCGCCGGTGCACGCCACGGACCGGACGGCCGCCGTGCCGGAGGGCACCTCGGCCGCGGCCCACGTCGCGCCGCCGTCCCCGCTGTGGAGCACCACCCCCTTGCCGGCGGCGGCGCCGGCGGGCGTGGTGGCGAACCCGGTGGTCCCCACCATCACGCAGGCGAGGTCCGGGCTGCACGCGAGGCCGTCCGTCCCCGAGGGCGAGAACGGCGCCGGGAGCGGCACCGGCGCCGACCAGGAGCCGCCGCCGTCACCGGTGCTGGCGGCCACCGGGCGACCCTGCCCGCTGCCGGCGGTGCCGCCGGCCACGCCCGCCACCACGCACCTCGACGTGGTGGCGCAGGCCACGGCCACCGCCTGGGCCAGGCCGGGAAGGGGCTGGGCTCTCCACGTCGCCCCGCCGTCGGTCGTGGCCAGGATCGAGGGGCTCCCCCCCGCAGGAGCCCCTGATCCGGCCGTGGACCCCGCCGCCGCGCCGACCAGGCACTGCTGCGGCGCCGGGCAGGCGAGCGACGTGGTGACGCGGCTGCCGTCCGGGAGCGGCAGCGCCTGCCAGGTCCTGCCGCCGTCCGTGGTGGCCTCGACCACCGCGCCGGACGGCCCCCCGGATGTCCCCCCGGGAGCGTCGGCGTAGCACCGTGTGGCCGTGGCGCAGGTGACGCTCACCGTAGGGCCGGCTGTCGCGGTGCTGTCCGACCACGCCGGCTGGTCGAGGTAGCCCGCCACCCGCCAGGCGGCGGGCGAGGTGGGCGACGTGGACCCGTGGCGCCCCGCCGGCGGCGTGCCCTGTAGGGCCAGCACCACCGACACCGTGACCACCAGCGCCGCCGCGGCGGCCACGGCCACCAGGGCCCGGGCCGGCCGGCCGGGGATGCGTGCCGGCC
>JBOGGH010000411.1:0-3225 GCA_050743905.1 Acidimicrobiales bacterium | reverse complement strand
GTCCGGAAGACCCTTGTCCGCCAGGTCGAGATGGGCCAGGGCCATCGTCTGGTTGTAGAAGCTGCCGGCCGAGTCGACCACCTCCTGGGGCGTGCGCGCCACGAACGCCTCACCCTTCCACTGCTCGGTCGTGCTGGGCCGGGCCACCAGGGCACCGTCGATGTGGCCGGCCTCGATGAGGCCGATCAGCAGGGCGCTGACGAAACCGCCGTCCTGTACGCCGGCGATGCGTTCGCCCACCCGGCAGCTGTAGGACCGCCGCACCTGGCCGAGGCCCTGGCCGCCGTCCGTGCCGGTGAGCTTCCAGCCCCCCTCGTCCGAGGGGCAGGACTCATCGGGCCACAGCGACTCGTAGCGCATGCCGCCCCGCGGGCAGAAGTCCCAGCAGAGCGAGCAGCCGGTGCACATCTTCACCAGCTCGGGCAGGTCCGTGTCCTCGTGGATGCCGATGGAGTTCGAGGGGCACACGGCCACGCAGGTGCCGCAGCGGATGCAGCGGTCGGCGTCGATCACCCCGGCCTCCAGCTCCCAGAACCACACCTTGCCGGGCGGCTCGGGGATGCCGTTCATCTGCTCGCGCAGGCGGTAGCGCTTCACCGCACCACCTCGGCCGCCGCAGCCGCGCCGTCCGCCGCCGCGCCGTCCACGGCCCCGCCGCCCTCGAGCGTCGCGTGCAGCTCGGCGTTGGGCGTGCGCCGAGCCCAGGTGCGGAACGGCTCGCCGTCGCGCCGGCCGGCGAGGTAGCGGCGGAAGACCCGCGCCATCGCGTCGGGCACCCGGTCGACCGGCACCGAGCCGGCCACCCAGTCCAGGAAGGCGGCGTCCGGCCCGAGCGACCCGCCGAGGCCGATGTCGACGGCCTCCTCGATGTGCTCGTCCACGTGGGCGATGTCCCCCCGGAAGCCCACGTCGGCCACCTGGGGCTGCGCGCAGGAGGCCGAGCACCCCGAGAAGTGCATGCGGACCGCGCCGGCGCCCTCCCACTCGCCGCCCAGCGCGCTGTCCAGCGCCCGCGCCCACTTGAACGCCCGCTCCTTGGTCTCCACCACGGCAAACCGGCAGAACTCGCTGCCGGTGCAGGCCACCGCGCCCCGCGTGAAGGGGCCGGGGAACGGCGAGCACACCTGCAGCAGCGGCTCGGCCAGCAGGTCGTCCAGGCGGTCCTCGGGCACGCCGCTCAGGGTGAAGTTCTGATCGCAGCCGAGCCGGACCGTGCCGTCCCCGTAGGTCTCGGCCAGGCGGGCCGCCTCCACCAGGTCGATGCCGTGCAGCCGGCCCACCGGCACGCAGCAGCCCACGTAGACCAGCCCGGGCTGGCGCTGGGGGTGCACGCCCACGTGGTCGCCGCGGAACCGCCGGGTCAGCTCCTCGCCGGCGGGCGCGAGCTCGAAGCGGGCGCGCGCCGCCACGGCGGCGCGGAACCCCTCGGGGCCGAGCTCCTGGACGAGGTAGCGCATGCGGGCCAGCCCCCGGTGCTCGCGGTTGCCGAGCTCGCCGTAGGTCTGGGCGATGGCCCGCGTGAGCTCCACCGCCTGATCGGGCAGCACGAAGACGTCGAGGTCCGAGCCCATCCGCTCGCCGTCGGAGAGGCCACCGCCGGCCAGCACGTTGAAGCCCGCCGTGCCGTCGGCGGCGCGCGCCGGCCAGAGGCCGATGTCGTCGATCTCCACCCGGGCGCAGTCCTCGAGGCACCCGGTGATCCCGATCTTGAACTTGCGCGGCAGGTTGGCGTACTCCCGGTTGCCGGTGAAGAAGGCCGAGATCGCCCGGGCCACCGGCAGCGCGTCGACCACCTCGTCGGCGTCCACCCCGGAGACGGGGCAGCACGTGACGTTGCGGGCCGAGTCCCCGCAGGCCTGCACGGTGGTCAGCCCTACGTCCCAGAACCGCTGCCAGATCCGGGGCACGTCCTCGATCCGCAGCCAGTGGAGCTGGACGGTCTGGCGGGTGGTGATGTCGGCGTAGCGGTTGCCGAACACCGGGCTGTCCTCGGGCCCCTCGCCGAAGGCGTCGGCGGCGATGCCGATCTCGCGGGCCTGGGGGGCGGTGAGGACGCCGCCGGGGACCTTGACCCGCATCATGAAGGCGTTCCCACCCTGCCGCTGCGGGTAGAGGCCCACCCACTTCAGGCGCTCCATCTCGCCGGGGACCGCCATCAGCGCCGGCACCCCTTCCACCGCGTAGCGCTCCACGATGGCCTGGGCCACCTCAAACGGGTGGCGCTTCAGCTTGAGCTGCTCGACCGGGTTGAGCTCGCCGATGTGGCGGTACGGGCTCACGAACCGCATGGCGCGCTCGCGCCCGCGGAACTGGATGCCGTAGCGGTTGTCGGGATCTCGTGCCATGCCTACCTGCCCTGCGTCGCTGCGTCGACCTGCTGCCCGTGCTCCGGGCCCCGGTGGGCCCTCAGGCGTGCAGCCCGCACTCGGTCTTGCCGGAGCCCGCCCAGCGCCCGGCCCTCGGGTCCTCGCCCTCCGCCGTGGGCCGGGTGGTGGGCGCGCAGCCGATGGAGCGGTAGCCGCGGGCCATGAGGGGGTGCACCGGCAGGCCGTGGTCGGCCACGTAGCTGTCCACGTCGTCGTCGGTCCACGTCGCCAGCGGGTTCACCTTCACCACGCCGAACGACGGGTCCCACCCCACCACCGGGGCGCCGGCCCGGGTGGGGGCGTCCGACCGCTTGAGCGAGGTCAGCCAGGCCCGCTTCCCGGACAGCAGCGCCCGCAGGGGCGTCACCTTCCGCAACTCGCAGCAGCGCTCGGTGCCGCAGGGCCATGTGGCGGCCTCGGGCCCGGGCCGGGTCACGGTGAGGTGCAGGTCGTAGCGGGCACGGACCTCCTCCACGAAGGCCAGCGTCTCCGGGAAGTGGGCGCCCGTGTCGAGGAACACCACCTCGATCCCGGGGTCCACGGCGACGGCGAGGTGGATGAGGGCCACGTCCTGGAACGACGCCGCCAGCACCAGGTCGCCGCCGAACTCGTCGACCGCCCAGCGCACCACCTTGCCGGCCGGCGCCGTGGCCAGCTCGGCGTCGGCGGCCCGGAGCTCCTCCTCCCGTCCGGCGGGTGGTGCCGTGGTCCCCTCGCTGCTCCCCTCGCTCACCTGCTCGACCTCCGGTACTCTCGGTCACGTCACGTCACGGCCGGCCCGGGGCTCCCGGCGGCCCGGCCGGGTGGGGACCCGGCCGTCCTGCCCGTCCCGGCAGGCCGCCGGCCCGCCCACCAGGGG
>JBOGGH010000410.1:0-3231 GCA_050743905.1 Acidimicrobiales bacterium | reverse complement strand
ACCGTGGCCAGCGCGGCGGCCACGTCGCGGTCGAGCCGCTCCTCGCGGCCCGCCGCCGTGGCGCTGCGGAAGTCCACCAGCCCCGCCGTCCCGCCGGTGCCGACCGTGACCGTGGACGGGCTGACCGACCCGTGGGCGATCCGCGCCGAGCGGAGGGCCAGGATCTGGGCGAAGAGGTCGTCCGCCGCCGCGTCGGGGAAGCGGTCCGCCGGCACGCTCCCGGGCTCGTCGAACAGCTCGGCCAGGACCGGGCCGGGCGGGGGCCGCGTCACCAGCACGGCGTCCCGGCTGGGACCGGTGGTCCCCGCCGCCAGCACCCCCGGGCCGCGCGCCCCGGCGCGGTCGGCCAGGAGGGAGAGGTAGGCCTCGTGCTCCACCTGCTGGACGCGGGTGAGCGTGAGCGTGGGGCCGGAGTCCCGGTAGGCCAGGAAGCGGAAGGTCTTGGCCAGGAGCTGCGCGTCGTGCGCGTCCCGCCCGTAGACGGAGACGGCCACCGGCCCCTCGGCGTCCTCGCCCCGGTAGCGGGCCACGCCCCACACCTGGTCGCGCGCCGCGGCCAGCCGGCGGGCCCGGATCCCCAGGTCGGTCAGGAGCGCGGTGACGTCCGCGACCGAGGGCAGGCCGAGCGGCGAGCCGAAGGCCAGGTGCACGGCCGCCGCCACCCCCCAGCCGATGGCCAGGCTGGCCAGGACGCTGATCGGCAGGCCGGAGCCGTGGACCACGGTGGAGAGCGCGGCCAGGGCCACCACCACCTCCAGGGCCCGCTGGAGCCCGCGGCTCAGGTACGGCAGCGAGGCCGAGGTCACCGCCATCGTCCCCGCTACCCGGGCCACCGGGAACCCGAGGTTGACGCCGTGGAGAGCCGGTGTGGGGGCGTGCCCGCCGCCGGCACCGATGACGCCCTGGGCCAGGAGGCTGAGCACCCACGCCACGAGGCCGGACAGGAGCACGTCGCGCGCCACCTCGCGCCGGTGGGAGAGCAGGGCCAGCACGCCCAGGACCACGATCACGCCCGCCGAGCCGAGCCACCAGACCAGGTTGACGAGCCAGGCCACGCCGTGCGGCGGCGGCGTGAGGAACCGCACCACGGCGACCTCCGCGTGCGCGGGCACCGTGGTGATGAGCCAGCAGCAGGCCACGACCAGGACCGCCGCCGCCACCCGGATGCCGTCGGAGCCCCGGCGCCGCCGGGCCCCGCCGTCGCCGGACGGGGCGAACACGATCGACCGCCACCGCCTCCGGTGCGGCACCCGGGGCTCGGGCACCTCCCCCGCCGCCGCCTCCCCCACCGCCTCAGACCGTGCCTGCACCGCCCGTGAGACTACGACGCGCCGGGTCGCCGGCACGGCAGGCGTGAGCGGGGAGCCGGCGCGCCCGGCCGAGCGTGGCCCTCCGGGGGGCCAGTGGCCCCGGCGGCGCCTACCGCACGTGGACGCCGGAGATGGCCCGGCTGATCACCAGGCGCTGGATCTCCGAGGTGCCCTCGAAGATGGTGTAGATCTTCGAGTCCCGGTGCCACCGCTCCACCGGGTGCTCGCGGATGTAGCCGTAGCCGCCCATGATCTGAATGGCCTGCTCGGTGACCCAGACGGCCGTCTCCCCGGCGTAGAGCTTGGACTGGGATCCCTCGCCGGCCCCGAACTCCTTGCCGTTTCGGGCCATCCAGGCGGCCTTCCAGACCAGCAGCCGGGCCGCGTCCACGTGCATCCGCATGTCGGCCAGCTTGAAGGCGATGGCCTGGTTCTCCACGATGGCCCGGCCGAACTGCCTGCGCTCCTTGGCGTAGTCGAGCGCGTACTCGTAGGCGGCCCGGGCGATGCCCACCGCCTGCGCGCCCACCAGCGGCCGCGACGCCTCGAAGGTGGCCATCGCCGCCTGGGTGGAGGTCCGCTTCCCCTCCCGTGCGCGCGCCAGCCGCTCGTCCAGCCGCTCCCTGCCGCCGAGCAGGCACCGGCCGGGCACCCGGCAGTCGTCCAGGACCACCTCGGCGGTGTGCGAGGCCCGGATGCCCATCTTCTTGAACTTCTGCCCCTGGCTGATCCCCGGCGTGCCCTCCGGCACCACGAAGCTGGCCTGCCCACGGCTGCCCAGCGCGGGGTCGATCGAGAGCACCAGCACGTGGGTGTTGGCCAGCCCGCCGTTGGTGATCCACGTCTTGGTGCCGTTGAGGACCCACTCGTCGGCGGCCTCGTCGTAGACGGCACGTGACGAGAGCGAGGACACGTCCGACCCGGCGTCCGGCTCGGAGACGCCGAACGCCGCCAGCTTGACGTCCTCCGGCGTGCCGAAGCACTGGGGGATCCACTCGGCCTGCTGCTCGGGCGTCCCGTTGGCGTAGATGCCGGCCACGGCCAGCGTGGAGCCCATGATGGCCAGCGCGATCCCGGCGTCCCCCCAGCTCAGCTCCTCGTTGGCCAGCGCCGTCTGCAGGCCGGTGGGATCGGCGAAGCAGTTGGCGATGAAGTCGAAGGAGTAGAGGCCCACCCTGGCCGCCTCCTCGATGACCGGCCAGGGCGTCTCCTCCCGCTCGTCCCACTCGTGGGCGACGGGGCGGACCACCGACTCCGCGAAGTCGTGGACCCACTTCTGGATCTGGACCTGGTCCTCGTTGAGCTCGAGCGAGAAATCGGCCATCGCTGCACCTCCCTGTTGTTACCACATAGTAACCGTCGGGAGGCGCACTGTCACGCCCCTGACGGCGCCGCGACCGGCCGCACCTCCTTGGCCATGAGGCCCTTGGGACCCTCCTCGACCTCGAACTCGACCGTCTGACCCTCTTCCAGCACGCGGTAGCCGTTCATCTGGATGGCGGTGTGATGGACGAAGACGTCGGACCCACCGTCCGGTTGCGAGATGAAGCCGAAGCCCTTCTCGGAGTTGAACCACTTGACCGTTCCGGATGCCACGGTGGCTATCCCCCTTCTTGCTTGTTGCGCTCCGGCTCCAGCCGGCATAGTCGACTGGGGAGGCTAGCAGCCCCTGCAACGACTGTTATCAGGCAGGAGGGCGCCGGCCGGTCAGCGCCGGAGCACCGTCCCCTCCGGCCCGTCCTCCACCACCCAGTCGCGGGAGGACAGCTCGTCGCGGATGGCGTCCGCCCGGGCCCAGTCGCGGGCCGCCCGGGCCTCGTCGCGCTCGGCGGCCAGCCGGCGGGTATCCTCGTCCACCGGGGCCGTGGCCGACCGCAGCGGGAGCCCGAGCGCGGCCAGCAGCACCGCCACCGTGCGGGCC
>JBOGGH010000409.1:0-3243 GCA_050743905.1 Acidimicrobiales bacterium | reverse complement strand
GGCCAGGACGTGCTGGGCCAACGCGACGTCGACCTTCGGCACCATGCTCGCCAAGCCGTCGTCGAGCATGCCTCGGGCCCCGTCGCCGGTCTCCTCGGCCGGCTGGAAGAGCGCCACGACGCTGCCCGCCCAACCCTTGCGGACTTCCGACAGCAGCTGGACGGCACCGAGCAGGCAGGTGACGTGCACGTCGTGCCCGCAGGCGTGCATCACCGGCACCTGGGCTCCCTGCGCGTCCATCACGGTCGACCGGCTGGCGTAGGCCAACCCGGTCGCCTCGGCGACCGGGAGGGCGTCCATGTCGGCGCGCAGCAGCACGGTCGGACCGGCGCCGTTGCGCAGGACGCCGACGACCCCGGTGCCGCCGACGTCCTGGTGGATCTCCATGCCGCACGCGCCTATGCGATCAGCCACCTTGGACGCGGTCGCGTGCTCCTGGTGCGACAGCTCGGGATGTTCGTGCAGGTCACGGTAGAAGTTCTCTGCCCACCCCCTGACCTGGTCGATACCGGACATGACCGACGTGAGCGACGACGAGGCTGGCGCAGGCGAAGACACCACCTGATTGTGCCATCGGCCGGCCCGGGCCGCTCCGAGACGCGGACGAGTGGGACCGAGTTGTGGACCGAACGGAGCATCGTGACCAGCGTGATCGCGAGAACGCGCCAGCGTGGTCAGGCCGCCGACGACGGCACCGCGCTCGGCGGGCACTGACGTTGGGCGCCCGACAAGTCGAGCCCGCCTTCGGACCCTCGGTTGGTCCGCCTCATCACCCTTCGCTTCGGGCACGCGCCGGGGGCGGCGGTCGCCTGCGTGAAGGGGCGGCCCTCGGACGACCTACCGACGCGGTCACCCCGCACTCACGGTGAGATCTGAACCGCGCTCGGTGCGGGGCATTCGAGTCGTGTGCCTCGCGGTCGAGCGCGTCGTCTTGGACGGGGGTGGTCGTCAAGGGTTCGCCTCATCTGACAGAGGTCGCGCCGGGTCGCGTCCTCCGGATCCCGATGGCTCTCAGCTCGCGAGGGGGCTCGTCACCGGTGAGGCGCTCGGGCTCGGCTGGTGGCTACATTCTCCGCCAGAGCACCGCTGCGGCGGGGAAGGCAACGAGCGCGAGCCACAGGGCGGCGGTGGCGAGCCACAGAGCAACGGTGGCGAGGCCAGCCGACCCGCCCACGAAACCGACGGCGTGCAGCTGGCCGAGCCGAGCGGCCTGAGCGGCGCCGAGCGCGTAGACGCCGGTGGAGAACGTGGGTGGCCACGGGGGGGATCCCTCGAGGCGGCGCAGCTTCCACAGGTACGCCAGGCTGCCGACCACCACGGGCACGAGTAGGGCGCTGCCCACTGCCCAGAGCGCGACTGCTGCGGTTGTGAAGCCGTGACCTGCAGCGCTTCCCAACCCCGCCGGGCTCACCCGGCTCACCTGTCCGAGCGAGGCGGCAGCGAGGCCACCGCATCCGGCCGAGACCCACCACGGGGCGCGCGGCGCTCCACCGACGCCCGCCCGGCGCACGCGCCACGCGGCCAGTGCCAGGACCAGGCCGTAGCCGACGACCCCGGCCCCGCATCCCACCAGCGCCAGCCACTCCACCGGGACCCGCATGGGCACGGGAAGTCGGTGGACGACGACGGCCGTGCCGATGGCGTCTGCCAACAGGGGCCGCTGGGGCCAGGAACCACGCACCGTCGACGGCGACGACCCCGGGCCGGCGGACGGCCACCGGCATGGCCACCCGGCCCGCCACGGCCATCGTCGTCACCCACGCCAACGCCGTCGCACAGAGGGCACATCCAAGGGTCTCCGGTGTTCCGAGCGCGGCCAGACCGGTGCCGGTGACGGCGAGCCCCACCGGGATCGTGAAATCCCCGAAACGCTCCGCAGGCCGCGTAGATGGGGGTGCTCCGGTCGCCGTCGCATCAAGCGAGCGGCACCGGAGGAGACCGAGCAGCGTGAGGGCACCGATCTCGGCCACTGCCAGCCAGAGCAGCGGCACTGCGATGGCGTGCAATGCGTCGGACCGGGCGAGCTGCGAGGCGCCGCCAGTGGCCATGACCGCCCCGAAGGGCATCGCCGAGCGCCTTGCCTTCAGGGCCAGGATCACCGGCCCAGGCTCGCATGCTGGTCGCGCCCTGACCACCTGCACAGATCGCGACGGAGCACTCGGGTGTTGCGGGACCTCGGCCTCCGTCTATCGGGGTTGGCTTGCGTGCAGACGATCCCCAATGGCGCTCATGCGGTGAGCCTCCCCCGCACTCCCTCGTGGCCATGGTTCGCAGTGCGAGATCGTCGCCGCGCCGTGCCCGGCTGCGGATGGCTCCTCGGTTGTCACCCACGGGCGGGATTGAGCTTCGCGCTGGGAGCACCAGCCAGCAGATGGCTGTCAGCCCCGGGGAACGGGTTGGCGCCTCACCTGCCCAGCAATCATGACGAAGTCGACTCTGGCGGTGAGGGTGATGTCGGTGATGGGGTCGCCGGGCATGGCGACGATGTCGGCGACGTTGCCCGGCCGGAGGGCTCCGATGTCGCTGCGGCCGAGGAGGTCGGCGGCGGTCCCGGTCGCGGCTTGCAGGGCGCGTGCGGGGCTGATGCCGGCGGCGACCATGGCTTGGAACTCGAGGTTTCCGTGACTGAACGGGAACATCCCGCAGTCCGTGCCGTAGGCGATCTTCACCTTGCTCGAGGCGATGAGCCGCTGGGACTCGACGATGTCCTGGGCGTCGCGTTCGACCTTGGCCGCGGTGTAGGACGTCAGCCGTCCATCACGGAGCGCTTGGAGGTCCTCTGCGGTCATCTGCATGGTGGGGACGATGAACGTTCCAGCCTCTTCTGCCATCGCGATGGCTTCGGTGTCGATGAGGTACGCGTGCTCCAGGCTCCTGACACCGCAGCGGATGGCCTGCTTGCAGCCTGCGGCAGCACCGGTGTGCACCGCGACGGGCAGGCCGAGCTGCGCGGCCGTGTCACAGAGCACTTGCATCTCGGGGTCGAACCAGGTGACTCGGGCCGGGTCGTCGCCGGGGCTGAAGTAGCCTCCGGTGTTGGTGGTCTTGATCCAGTCGCTGCCGTACTTGTGCTCGCGCCGCACTCGCGTGCGGATGGCGTCGGGGCCGTCGGCAGGTTCGCTGATCGGGAGCCGCCATCTGGGCGGGTAGAGGCTGTCGACGTCGGCGTGGCTGCCGGTGGAGCCGATCAGGTGGGCGGCGACGATCAGTCGGGGTCCGCTGACGGTGCCGGCCGCGCTGGCG
>JBOGGH010000408.1:0-3244 GCA_050743905.1 Acidimicrobiales bacterium | reverse complement strand
GGCCAGGCCAGCGATCACGCTGAACCAGCCCTAGCGGGAGTTTCCGGGCTATCTCGATGAACCCCCCTTTGGGCGATCCGAAAGTTTCTTTCGAATAAGCCTCTGACCAGCGCGTTCGTCCAGGTCAGAGGCTCGCGATTTGTCGACAGAGGGTGTATTACCTATACATGGCCTCGATCGTCGGCAAGAAGCAGGGCGGCCGGACGTACTACTACCTCGTCGAGTCCGCCCGGGTGGGCGGCAAGCCGCGCATCGTCTCCCAGCGCTATCTCGGGTCCGCGGAGGAGATCGCTGCTCGCCTGACAGAGAAGGGCCCCGGCGAGCCGGACCGCACTCGCCACCTCGCCTTCGGCGACGTGGCCGCGGTCTGGTCGATCCTCGTGCGCCTTCGGGTCGCCGAGATCATCGACGATGTCGTGGGCGAGCGCCGTCGAGACGCCCGAGCCTCGGTCGGGACCTACCTCGCCCTGGCCACGCTCAACCGGGTGGTCGATCCCTGCTCGAAGCTCGCCTTCGCCGAGTGGTGGGGGAAGACCGCCGGAGACCGCTTCCTTGCGATCTCCGCCGGCGCGCTCGATCACCGGCGCTTCTGGGAGGCAATGGACGCCCTCTCCGAGGAGGAGCTGAAAGAGGTCGAACGTCGCATCGTCACGGCGATGGTCGAGACCTTCGAGGTCGACCTGTCGGGCCTCGTGCTCGACATGACGAACTTCGCTACCTGGATCGACTCAGGGAACGACAAGGCACCGATCGCGAAGCGGGGGCACTCCAAGCAAAAGCGCACCGATCTGCGCATCGTCGGTCTCGGGCTCGTGGTCTCTGTCGACGGCGGGATCCCGCTCGTCTCCCACGCCTATGCCGGCAACAAGCCCGATGTGACCCAGTTCGCCGCGATGGTGAACGAGCTCGTCGCACGCTTCTCCTCACTGTTCGGCGAGGAGGGGGCGGAGGCGGCCGACCGCCTCACCTTGGTCTATGACGCCGGGCAGAACTCCAAGGACAACTACGAGCTGCTCGACCACTCACCACTTTCCTTCGTGGGCTCCCTCCCGCCGTCGGACCATCCCGATCTGCTCGCCGTCGGAAAGGACGCCTATGCGGCCGTCGACGCCGAGCGCTTCGCCGGCCTCAGCGCCTTCGAGGCCGAAAAGGTCGTCTTCGGAAGAGCACGCCGCCTCGTCTGCTGTCACTCCGAGGCCCTGCACGAGAAGCAGTCGCGGGGCTTCGACCAGACTCTCGCCAAGGCCCGCCGCCAGCTCGGCGAGCTCCAGGCCCGCCTCGCCGGCGGCAAGGGCCGCAAGTCCAAGGAGAAGGTGGAGGCCGAGGTCGCGGCGATCCTCGCGCCGCGCTGGCTCTCCCGAGTGGTCAGCTTCACCCTGAGCGGCGAAGCTCCGGCCGAGCTCCGCCTTCGCTTCCGCGTGAGCACACCGGCCCGGAACAAGCTCGAAGCAGAGCTCTTCGGCAAGCGGATCCTGTTCAGCGACAAGAGCACCGAGCAGGCCTCAACCGCGACGATCGTCGCCGACTACCGCTCCCAAGAGGTCGTCGAAGGCGACTTCCGCCAGATGAAGGACCCCCAGGTGGTCTCGTTCTCCCCGATGTTCCATTGGACCGAGCAGAAGATCCGTGTCCACGCCTTCTACTGCGTCCTCGCCCTCATGGTCGCCCGGCTGATGGTGCGAGAGGTCGATCGGGCGGGGATGCACCAAAGCGTCCGAGAGCTGCTGGCGACGCTCGGAGGGATTCAAGAGACCGTGCTCCTCTACCAGGGCGAGACCGGGCGTCCCCGTGCTCGGCGAATGCTCACCGACATCGAGCCGGACGCGAAGCATCTCTACGATCTTTTCGGCCTCGAGGACTACGCCCCCAAACGTTGAGTTAGGTAATACGCGGTGGCGCTTCAGAAAGCACTACCAACCAGGGATAACGCTGGCTCTCAACGAGCTATCCCGGTCGGGTAGAGCGCTGGCGCGGTGGCGATGATCTGAGGACGCCGGGGGACGATGGGCCCACGGGCACCCCCGCAGACCGCCGGTCTCGTCATCAGGTCGCTCCGTCTCCAGCGCTCCCCCAAAGAACCGTGCGTAAAGTTTTCCCTTACACGGCTCAACCACATCCCTTCACGTGACGGCATGCGTCGGGCCATAGCGGACGCTTCCGACAAGGCGGACGAGCCCGAGGTAGTCGTGGTCGATGAGAACCCGAAGGCCGTAGTTGCGCCCGTGGTGGCCGTGCTTGGTCGAGATGAAGCGGGCAACCCGCTCTGCGACGAATTCGTCGAGGTCGTGGAAGACCGTGGTCGAGTTCCCCTTGGCGAAGTAACCCCGCCAACCGACGAGGAACCGGTTCAGGTCCTCCACGACAATCTCGACCGGAAGCGGCGCTCGCCGACGGGCGGCAACCTGCCTGATCCGGTCCTTTGCCCGTCGGACCGAGCGGTCCGACGGCCATCTCGCACAGAAGTACCTTCCCTTGCGGGTGAAGCTCTCCACCCTCCGGTGGTGGAAGCCAAGAAAGTCGAAACCGGAATTTGGTCCTCGCAGATCGACAACGGTGGTCTTCGCCGAGGCGAGGGTGAGCCCCAGTTCGGCAAGGATCGCTTCGAGCATTGCAAGAGCCTGCTCGGCCCGCTCCTTGGTCGGGCAGAGGATCACGAGATCGTCCGCATAGCGGACGATCTCGCCAAGACGGCGGTGATGGTCATGCCAGCGCCGGTCAAGGCGGTGGAGGACCACGTTCGCCATCAGGGGGCTGATCACCCCGCCCTGGGGCGTCCCGGACTCGGGATGGATGAGCTGGGTGCCCGTCCAAACTCCTGCCCGGAGCCATCCCATGAGCAACTGCAACATCTTCCGGTCGCTGATGCGCTCTTCGAGTGCGTCTCGGAGAACCTCGGCCCGGATCGAGTCGAAGAAGCTCGCTATGTCAGCGTCAACGACGAAGACCCTGCCCCGGTTGACCCCTGCTCGGATCGCGTCGAGCGCATCGTGCGCCGAGCGGCCGGGACGGAAGCCATAGGAACAGTCGAGGAAGTCGGCCTCGTAGATCGGCTCCAGCACGAGCTTCGCCGATGCCTGGATCACGCGATCGCGGATCGCGGGAACCCCGAGGTGGCGCTCCCCGCCAGTTGGCTTGGGGATGCTCACCCGGCGCACCGGCAGCGGCCGATAGGTGCCGTCTACAAGTTCGATTGCGAGTTCGTCGAGGAACTGCTCGACGCCTCGTTCCTCGATGTCTTCGATGC
>JBOGGH010000407.1:0-3249 GCA_050743905.1 Acidimicrobiales bacterium | reverse complement strand
GTCCCGGGGCGTGCGCCCTACGAGCCCCTCGGGCCGGTGGCCGGGCCCACGGCGTCCTCCCCGTCCGAGCCGCGCCCGGGGTGGTGCGGGCCCGGGGACGGCCGTGTACAGCCGTCCCCGTCATGGTCGGCGTCCCGGTTCCGATCGGGCCCCTGGCAGGCCCGGGTGCCCGGGGTGAACGACACGCCGCGCACCACCGTGCCGCTCTGCGGGGCCATCACCGTCTGGAAGTGCGCCCACGACGGCGGGGCGGTGGCCCCGAGCTGGTCGGTGACCTCGACCAGCTCGTTCGGGTCCGCGCCCTGGTCGCCGCTGCCGCTGACCGTCGAGGTCGTGGCCCAGATGCTCACGGTCCCGTTCGAGTTCACCCGACCGGTGAGGTTGCGCAGGCCGTCGGTGGCCGGCGCCCACGGCAGTGTGGTGCCGCCGGGGCCGTCGTTGAGACCGGTCGGGTACCCGGGCACCGAGTAGGGCTGGCCGAGGTCCAGCCCGGCTTGCAGGGTGTAGGCGAGCCCCCAGCTCTGCGCGGCCTGGTTGAAGACCCACTTCTGGAGGCCCGCCGTCGGGGACGAGGCCGCGGTGGTGTAAGTCCCGTTCGCTGTCGCGCTCGCCGTTGTGTCTGTGTTGTCCCCGTTGCCCTCGTCCGCCACGTAGAGGGTGTCCGGGTTGGCGAACCACATCCCGAACGGGAAGGTGCTGGCTGTTGTTGTGCCCGCCGAGACGGTGGGGAAGCCCCGGAGGATGCACATGTCCTCCGGGACCAGGCCCGGGTTGGTGGTGGTCGAGTGCTTCTTCACGATTGTCGGTGCCGCGGTGGGTGTGTAGGAGAGCACGTTGGCCGAGCCGGGCAGCGGCGCACCGGGCTCCGGGACGCCGGTGCCGCCCGGGCAGGCCTTGCCGGTGGTGTCCACGAAGTACACCGTGTTGACCCCGTTGCTGCCGCTCCCCTTCGTGTAGTACACGACTGTGTCCTCGATGGTGACGCCACGGAAGTTGTCGTCCTTGGCCACCTTGTCACCTGTGTACCCGAGCTGCTTGTAGACGTTGAAGCTCCCGATCGGGGTGGGCTGGCCGGGATCCTGCGCCGCCTCCGGCTGGTCCGAGGGCTGCACGAACTGGGCGCCCGAGCCGAGCACCACCTGGGGCGGCTCCGGGTTGGCGCCGTTCCCGGCGTTGCCGGCGCCGTAGACGACTGTCCGGCCGCCCACCCTGGCGGAGATGGCGGCCCGGCCGTTGTCGCCGCTGAAGGCGTTGGTCTCGGTGTAGCGGATCCGACCGTCCTGGCCGAGCTCACCCACCACCCGGTAGTAGGCGCCGGGGTCGGCGCTGGTGGGGTCCACGTCGCCGGGCGTGTTGGCGTTGGAGACGTCCACTGTCCCCACGCCGGCCTTGTAGCCCATGAACGTCACGTACTGCCCGTTGGGCGAGAGGTTCAGGGCGAGCTCGGACTTCGAGGAGAAGCTCGTGACCATCTGGTCCGCGTTCGCGGCGACTCCCGGCTCCGAGCTGTTCGGGACCTCGACGGTGCCGATCTCATGGCCCTCGGGCGACAGCTCGTCGAGCACGATCGGGGAGGTGATCCCGAAGCTGGCGTCCACCACGCTGTTGTTGAACACGTAGGGGTATGTCCCGTTGGCCACGGCGGTGCCGCACGGGTCCGGTGCTGTGGCTGTCGCGCTGCAGCCCGGGGGGAGCTGGGTTGTTGTGGCCACGATGCCCGGGTCGTCCTGGTAGGTGCTGGTGCTCACCAGGAGGTCGCCGGGCACGATCGGGGTGCCGTGCCCTCCGGGCGAGGCGCCGGCCGTTCCGGCCCACGCCGGCGCCGTCCCGGCCAGCAGGGCGAGCCCCGCCACGAGCGGTACCGCACGGGCGCGGCGGGTGGCGCGGTGCGCGCCGCGGCGGCGTGATCGGTCGAAGGACATCGGCACGTTCCTCCTGGTGGTTGCAGGGTCGGGGGCCCACCCGACACGTCGGAACCGTCCGGCATCCGGGCCGGGGCGAACGTACCAAGGCAAGTTGACGTGCCCGCGATCGGCGGGTGATCGGGAGATGAAGTCCGCGTGTCGTCTTCCGGCCACGCCGGCGGGCAGCGCCTACGCTCGCGTGCCGTGGACGGTGGCACGGCGGAGCGCGAGGTCACCGCGCTCGTCTACGCCTACGCCGAGCGCATCGACGCCGGCGACTTCGCCGGCCTGGCCGACCTCTTCGCCGACGCCGAGCTCACCTTCGAGGGGAGCCACGACGTCCACCGCGGCGCCGCCGAGGTGCTGGCGCTCTACGAGGCGAGCACCCGGCGGTACCCGGACGGCACGCCGCGCACGAAGCACGTGACCACCAACGTGGTGGTGGACGTGGACCACGGCGGGGCGGCGGCCACGGCGGCAGCCACGGCCACGGCCCGCTCCTACTTCACCGTGCTCCAGGCGGTGCCCGGGCAGCTCGCCCTGCAGCCGGTGGTGGCCGGCCGCTACCGCGACCGGTTCGCCCGGGGCCCCGGCGGCTGGCACTTCTCGCACCGGCACATCTGCGTGGACCTCGTGGGCGACCTCGGCCACCACCTCCTGTTCCACCTCCCCCCGGCATGAGCGGTCGGCCACCGGGGCAGGCGGGGCAACCGGGACAGGCGGGACGTCGCGGCGCCGCGGTGGACGAGGCCTGGGTCCGGGCGCTGCCCAAGGCCGAGGTCCACTGCCACCTCGAGGGCTGCGTGCCGCCGGACCTGGTGCGCCGGGCGGCCGCCCGTCGGGGGGCCGACCTCTCGGCCGGCCCCACCCTGCCCGTGCACGACCTCGCCGGCCTCCTCGAGTACCTGGACTTCTCCTGCGCGCTGGTCGACCACCCGGACGAGCTGGCCACCATCGCCTACGCCACCATGGAGCGGGCCCGGGCCGCGGGCGCCGGCCACGTGGACGTCATCTGCAACCCCACCCACTGGCCGGCGTGGCGGGGCCGGCTCGGCCCCATGGTGGACGCCCTGGACGCCGGCTTCCGGGAGGCGGAGGAGGAGGGCCTGGGCACGGCCGGCCTCTGCCTCAGCATCAAGCGCACCCAGGGCGCCGCCGAGGCCATGGAGCTGGTGGAGTGGATCCTGGCCTCGGGCCGGCGCCGGGTGGTGGCGCTCTCGATCGACGGCAACGAGGCCGGCGGCGCCGCGTCCCACACCGACCGCTTCGAGCCGGCCTTCCGGCGGGCCGCCGCCGCCGGGCTCCACCGCTGCGCCCACGCCGGGGAGTCCAGCGGCCCCCAGGG
>JBOGGH010000406.1:0-3250 GCA_050743905.1 Acidimicrobiales bacterium | reverse complement strand
GCCGGCGGCGCCGGCGGCGCCGGCGGCTTCCGGGCCGGCGCGGGCAGCCGAAACACCACCCGCCGCAAGCGGCGGGGCGAGCCGGACCCTGAGCCCGGCACCCGCCAGCCCCCGGCGGCCAGCAAGCGCTACACGCCGAAGGCCGCGCCCAAGCGCAAGGTCCCGCCACCCGCCTGACGACCACAAGGCCCATTGGCGGCCCGGGCCGGCGCCCCGTTCCCGCCACCCGGCCCGGCTGACCCCCGCCCCGGGTGCGGCTCCCGGCGAGGGAACTGCCCTACAATCGCCCGGTGCCCGGCCCGCCGTCGTTGTCCGTGGTCGTGCCGGTCCTCGACGAGGAGCAGGAGATCGGCCGGATCCTCTCCGGGGCCAGCCGGCACCTGGCCGAGCGTGGCGGGGACTGGGAGATCCTGGTGGTGGACAACGCCAGCACCGACCGCACGCTCGAGGTCGCCGAGCCCTACGTGGACGGCACCCGGGTGCGCGTCCTGCGCAACCAGGTGAACCGGGGCAAGGGCTACTCCATCCGCCGGGGCATGCTCGAGGCGACCGGCGAGCTGCGCCTCATGTGCGACGCCGACTGCGTGGACTCGCTGGCCTCGCTGCCCCACATGGAGGAGGTGGCCCGCGAGGTGGACGTGGTGGTGGGCTCCCGCGTGGGCACCCAGGCCCACGTCACCCGCCAGCAGGCCCTGCGGCGCCGGTTCGTGGGCATCGGGTTCATCACGCTGACCCGGATCGCCATGGGACCGCTCCCCCACGACATCTACTGCGGGTTCAAGCTGTGGCGCGGCGACTGCGCCCAGGCCGTCTTCCAGCGCTCCACCCTCGACGGCTGGGCGTTCGACGCCGAGGCCCTGGCGCTCGCCCGCCGCATGGGGTTCACCACCCGCGAGGTCGGCATCGAGTGGCGCAACCGGCCCGACTCCCGCCTGTCCATCGGCAACGTCCTGGTCCCGGTGGTGCGCGAGCTGTGGGCGGCACGTCGCAGCGTGCGCAGGACCGCCGCCGCCTACCGCGCCGAGCAGCGCCGGCTCCAGGCCTCGGGGACCGGGGCGGTCTCCTAGAGCGCCGGGCGCGTGGCGGGACCCGGAACGACGGACGCCCTGTCCCCCCCGGCGGCGGACGGGGCCACACCCCTCCGGGAACCCGAGCCGCCCCAGCCCGGCCAGCCCTACTCGCGCCGGCTCCCCTTCCTCGACGGCATCCGGGCCTTCGCCGTCCTGGCGGTGGTGCTGTACCACGCCGGCATCTCCTGGGTGGGGGGCGGCCTGCTCGGGGTGGACGTGTTCTTCGTCCTCTCCGGCTTCCTGATCACCTCGCTGCTCTGCACCGAGTTCGCCGCCAGCGCCACGGTGCGCCTGCGCGCCTTCTACGTTCGCCGGGCGCGCCGCCTCCTACCGGCCCTCTTCGTCCTGCTGCTCGGGGTGAGCGCCTACGCCTACTTCTTCTCGTCCACCGTGGACGTGAGCAGCGTGCGGGGCGACGCCTTCTCCACGCTCTTCTACTACGCCAACTGGCACTTCGTGCTCTCGGACCAGGGGTACTTCGTGCAGTCCGCCGCGCCCTCGCCGCTGCTGCAGACGTGGTCCCTGGCCGTCGAGGAGCAGTACTACCTCGTCTGGCCCCTCGTGGCGCTGTTCGTCCTCCACCGGTGGGACCGCTCGCGGCTGGCGGTGGTGGCCGGCGTGGGCGCCCTGGCCTCGGCCGGCCTCATGGCCGCCATGTTCCACGCCGGCATCTCCACCGACCGCCTCTACTACGGCACCGACACCCGGGCCCAGGCGCTGCTCGTTGGCTCCTTCCTCGGGGTGGTCTCGTCCGGCCGGGCCTGGCGGACGTTCGACCCGCGCTGGGCCCGCTCCCGCCGCGGCCGTACCACCGGCGCCGTGCTGGCCGTGGCCGGTTGCGCCGGCCTGGCCTGGGCCTGGCACGCGCTCCAGGGGCAGGACCCCTTCCTCTACGACGGCGGCTTCCTGCTGGTGGCGGTCTTCGCCGCCGTGGTGATCGCCACCGTGATGAGCTGGCCGCGCTCGGCCCTGGCGCTGCTGCTCTCCGCCCGGCCGCTGGTGCTGCTGGGCCGCATCTCCTACGGCGTCTACCTGTACCACTGGCCGCTCTTCCTCGTCATCGACCAGGCGCACACCGGCCTCCAGGGCCTCCCGCTCCTGGTGGTGCGGCTGGCCGTCACCTTCGCCGCCGCCTACGTCTCGTGGCGGTACGTGGAGGAGCCGGTCCGCCGCCGCCGGTGGCTCACGTCCTGGCGGGCGGGCACCGCCACCGCCACCGTGGCGGCCGGGACGGCGGCCGTGGTGTTCGCCGCCACCATCGCCCCCGCCGCGGCCGCCCTGCCCCCCGCCGCCGAGGCCGGTCGCTCCGCCCTGCCCGCCGCCGAGGCGGCCCAGCTCCGGGCCGACCACGCCTTCACCACCAACCCCGTGCGCTTCCTCATGGTGGGCGACTCCGTGGCCTGGTCGGCGGCGAGGGGCCTCCGCGTGGGCTCGCACCGCCACTACGGGATCCGGATCGTCAACGGCGGGGTGCTCGGCTGCGACCTGGACCGCACACCGTCGCGCTTCGGGGGCGTGGTCTACGCCGGCGAGCCCGGGGTCAACTGCGGGTCGTGGCCGTCGGTGTGGAGCGGCGCCGTGGCCCACGACCGCCCGCAGGTGGTGGGCCTGCTCATCGGCCGGTTCGAGCTGGGCACACACCTCCACGACGGCCGGTGGGTCCACGTGGGCGACCCGGGCTGGGACGCCCACCTCGAGCGCCAGCTCAACCAGGCGGTCGAGCTCCTCTCGGCCAAGGGTGCCCGGGTGGCCGTCTTCACCTTCCCCTACATCGACCCGCCCCTCGAACAGCCCGACGGCGCGCCGTGGCCGGAGAACGTGCCGTCGCGCGTGGTCGCCTGGAACCGGCTCCTCCGCCAGGTGGCGGCGAGCCACCCGCGCACGGTCACCCTGGTCCCCCTCAACCACCTGCTGGACCCGCAAGGCCACTACACCAACACCGTCGACGGGGTGGGCGTGCGCACCTCGGACGACGGCATCCACATCACCATGGCGGGGGCCGAGTGGCTCCAGCCGCGGGTGCTGCCGGAGATCGCCCGCCTGGGCCTGGAGGATCGGCACCCGGCCTCCGGCGCCTGACCCACGTCCGGCGCCTGACCGGCCTCCGGCGCCTCAGCCCCCGGACCGGGCCGCCGCCAGCACACAGCGCGGCACGACCCCCGGGCCGGCCGACCCCGGGT
>JBOGGH010000405.1:0-3252 GCA_050743905.1 Acidimicrobiales bacterium | reverse complement strand
GAACGGGGCGTCGCCGAAGGCGAAGATGCCGCCGTCGGAGGCCACCTCCCAGTACCCGCCCCCGTCGGCCGTGGCCGCCATCCCCACGATGGGCTCGTTCAGGGGCTGCCCGCCCATGGACCCGTAGAAGCCGGCGCCGCCGAAGCTGAAGATGCCGCCGTCCGACGCGACCAGCCAGTAGGTGGGGGTGCTCGTGGCACCGGCCGGCGCGGGTACCAGGGCGACCAGCGAGGCCACGACCACGGCGGCAGCGGCGAGGAGGCGGAGAGGGGTGCGCACGCCGCCGGCCACTGTACACGCGTCAGTCGCGCAGCAGCTCCGCCACCCGGAAGGCGAGGTCGAGGGACTGGCGCGCGTTCAGCCTGGGGTCGCAGGCGGTGGTGTAGCGCTGGTGGAGGTCGGCCTCGGCCACTTCCTCGGCGCCGCCCAGGCACTCGGTGACGTTCTCCCCGGTCAGCTCCACGTGCACCCCGCCCGGCCAGGTGCCCGCCTCCCGGTGGACGGCGAAGAACGCCCGTAGCTCGGCCAGGATGTCGTCGAACCGCCGCGTCTTGCGGCCGCCGCTTGTGAAGGTGTTGCCGTGCATCGGGTCGCACGCCCACACCACCGGGTGGCCCGAGCTGCCCACCGCCTCCAGCAACGGGGGCAGCAGCCCCTCCACGTGGCCGGCGCCGAACCTGGTGACCAGGGTGAGGCGGCCGGGGGCGAAGGTGGGGTCCAGCCGGTCGCAGAGGGCCACCACCTCGTCCGGCGTGGCCGACGGCCCGATCTTGGCCGCCACCGGGTTGATCACCCCCGAGAGGAACTCGACGTGGGCCCCGTCCACCTGCCGCGTGCGCTCGCCCACCCAGAGGAGATGGGCCGAGCAGTCCACCCAGTCGCCGGTGAGCGAGTCCTGGCGGGTGAGCGCCTCCTCGTAGTTGAGGACCAGCGCCTCGTGGCTGGTCCAGAAGTCCACCTGGTGGAGGGTGCTCTCGGCGCCCAGGTCGATGCCGCAGGCGGTCATGAACCGGAGCGCCCGGTCGATCTCGCCGGCGATGCGCTCGTAGCGGCGCCCCTCGGCCGAGGAGGCCACGAACTGCTGGTTCCACGCGTGGACGTGGGAGAGGTCGGCGAAGCCGCCCTTGGCGAACGCCCGGAGCAGGTTCAGCGTGGCCGCCGACTGGTGGTAGGCGCTCAGCAGGCGCCCGGGGTCCGGCCGGCGGGCCTCGGGCTCGAACGGCTCGTCGTTCACCATGTGGCCGCGGAACGACTCCAGCTCCACGTCGCCGATGCGCTCGGTCTCCCGTGACCGGGGCTTGGCGAACTGGCCGGCGATCCGGCCCACCTTGACCACGGGGACGCCGGCGGCGTAGGTGAGCGCCACCGCCATCTGCAGCACGACCTTGAGCTTGTCCCGGACGGCGTCGGCGCCGAACTCGGCGAACGACTCGGCGCAGTCGCCGGCCTGCAGCAGGAACGCCCGCCCTTGGGCCACCTCGCCCAGGGCCGCCGTGAGCTGGCGCGCCTCGCCCGCCACCACCAGCGGCGGCAGAGTGGCGAGCTGCGCCTCCACGCGCTTCAGCGCCTCGTCGTCCGGCCAGCTCGGCTGCTGGCGGGCGGGGCGCTGCCGCCACGACGCGGCGTGCCAGGGATCCATGGGCCCAGCGTAGGGCGTAGCGTCGCCGCATGCCCCCGCCTCGGCTCGGGCTCCTCGGCGGCACCTTCGACCCGCCCCACGAGGGGCACCTGGACGCCGCCCGCCGCTGCCGGGACGCCCTCGGCCTCGACCGGGTGCTGCTGGTGGTGGCCAACAACCCGTGGCAGAAGGCGCCGAGCACGCCGGCGGCGGACCGCTACGCCATGGTGGAGGCGGCCGTGGAGGGGGTGGACGGCGTGGAGGCCAGCCGCCTGGAGCTCGACCGCGGCGGCCCCAGCTATACCGTCGAGACGGTGGAGGCGCTCGCCGCGGGGCGGCCGGCCCCCGAGCTGGCGCTCGTGGTGGGGGCCGACCTGGTGCCCGATCTCGGCACCTGGCACCGCGTGGACGACCTGCGCCGGCTGGTGACCCTGGCGGTGGTCTCGCGCCCGGGCAGCCCGCGCCCGGCGGCGCCCGGGTGGCGGGTGGTCCACGTGGACGGGGGCGGCGTGGACGTCTCCAGCTCCGACGTCCGCGAGCGGCTCGCCCGGGGGCTGCCGGTCGGGGGGCTCGTCCCCCCGGCGGTGGTCCGTTGCATCCGGCGGCGCGGACTGTACGCTGTCCGCAGATGACTGCGTCGAGCGTGGACACGGCCGAGCTGTACCTGCCACGCATCGGCCGGATCCAGCTCCGGCGGGCCCGACGCCAGCGCCAGCGCTACGCCGTCCTCGGCGTGGCCGTCATGGTGCTCTCGCTGGCGATGACGGTGGTGGTCCTGGACGTGGTCCGTTGAGCGGCCGGTGACCGTACCCCGGGGCGCCCACACGGCCGCCGCCGCGGCCGAGGACAAGCTCGGGCAGGACACGGTCGTGCTGGCCATGGGGGAGCTGCTGGGGGTGGTGGACGCCTTCGTGGTGACCAGCGGGCGCAACCTGCGGCAGGTGCGGACGCTCGTGGAGGAGGTCGAGAAGCAGGTCAAGGCGGGCGGTGGGCCGTCACCGGTTTCCGTGGAGGGCCTGCGGGACGGCACCTGGGTCCTCATGGACTACGGCGACTTCGTGGTGCACGTCTTCCTGCAGGAGACGAGGGAGTTCTACGACCTCGAGCACCTGTGGTCGGGCGCGCCGCGTGTCCGGTGGCAGGAGGAGGCCGCCGGCTAGGGCTGGGGCGCCGGCGCCAGGGAGGCGTACGTTGTGCGCTTGACCGGGCCGGCCACCTGCGCGCCGGTGGCCGTGGGGACGTCGGTGGCCACCCCGTCGATCTCGAACTGCACGGCGTAGCCCGAGCCCATGTAGGCGGTGGTGGTGTAGACGACCTGGGCCACCGCCAGCACCTGCTGTGTGCCCGAGATCTCGCCGAACGCCTGGTTGAAGTCGAGCGTCACCACCCCTGTGCCGCCGGTGGGCCGGTCCGGCTTGGCCTTGACGAGGTGCACGTCGGGGCTGACGACCGTGCGGACGCCGTAGGACTTCTCCACCGTTGTGGGGCCGCCCAGGAGGGCCCGCAGCACTGTCTTCAGGGTGTTGTCGGTGGGCACGGTCCGCTGCGCCGTGGTGAGCGTCTGGTCTGTGGCCCCCACGAAGTAGACGGTGACCGGCACGTCGGCCGGTGCCGTGGTGGTGGTGGTGCTGGGG
>JBOGGH010000404.1:0-3256 GCA_050743905.1 Acidimicrobiales bacterium | reverse complement strand
GGCGGGCACCCGGCCCGGCCGCGACCGCCCGTACTTCAGGCTGAAGGGCTTCGTGCCCCGTGAAGCGCAGGGCGATCCGCGCTCACTCGATGTGCTCGAGCCGACCGGTTTCGAGGTGGTAGAGGAAGCCGGCAACTGCCAGATCGTGCAGGTACGGGAACGACCGCACCTTCTGGACGTCGCCAGCCAGGGAGGCGTGGACGTCCTTGGCGATCAGGAACGAAAGGCTGCGGGTGTCCGGGCCGCCGGCGGCGGCAATCGCATCGTGCACGTGTGCTTCGTCCTCGACGGTCATGCGGCAGTCCGTGTGCGCGACGATCATCACGCGGTCGACGCCGAGGAGGCACGAGGCCAGTACCAGCGTTCGCAGCACGTCGTCCGAGACGCGCGCCCCGGCGTTCCGTAGGATCTTTGCGTCACCGGGAGCCAGTCCCAGCATCGCAAGCGGGTCGATACGCGAGTCCATGCAGGTGAGGACGGCCAGTCCTCGCCGTGCACGACCTTTCAGGCCCCCGCTCCGATAGGACGCGGCGAACCGTTCGTTGGCCGTGAGCACATCCGAGAACGGCGAGCTTTCCTCCAAGGCGCTACCTCCCACCTGCCATAGTGCTGCGCGACCGGGACCGCGGTCCAATTGCTCGGTGGCCTGGTCCTCCGCAGGCACGGGACCTCCGGCGGTCGCGTGGGCACGGCCTCCTCACTCGAGCAGGAGGTTTGCGAGAGCACTGCCATCAGCACCCTCCACCTCGACGATCTTGGTATGCCCGCGGTGCCCGCTCGCGATGTGCACCCCGCGGCGCGGCACACCGAGCGCGGCGACGAGCGCCGCGATCATCGCCGCATTGGCCGCACCGTCGACGGCAGGCGCCGCAATCCGAACGACGAGCACCGGAGGTTCACTGTCGCCGTAGCGACCACCAACGCTGGTGGCTCGTGCTCGCGGAAAGAGCCGCACGGCTATGCGTACTGGCACGGGTACCGCCGGTCAGCGCGCCATCTCTTCGAGCACGCGTCGCAGCACCACGGCTCCGGAGCGCTCGACGTCACGGGTGGCCGTGAGCAGGACCAGCCGGTGCCGGCCCGCCCGTTGGCGCAGAGCCCGGAGCGCCGCCGTCGCCGGCTCCCTGCCGAGCTCGGCCCGGTAGCGGCGAGCGAACTCGCCGAAACGCTCGGGCTCGTGCCCGTACCAGCGGCGCAGCTCGGCAGTCGGGGCGATGTCCTTCGCCCACTCGTCGATGTCGACTGCCTCCTTCTTCAAGCCTCGCGGCCACAACCGGTCGACCAGCACCCGGCGCTCGGCGCTCGAGCGTCCGGGATCCTTGTAGACCCTCACCACCTCGACCTTGGCCATCACGTGCCTCCTCCTGTTCGGCGGAGCTGGAACCCCGGTGCCCCGGTGGAGTCGTCACCATCATGGCCGGGCGCCCCGGCGACGGTACTGTGGCGAGGCGTGACCACCACATCCCGAGCAGCGCTCGGCGAGCTGCTGGCCGGAACGGTGGGGCCGAGCGCGTTCAGCGCCTCACGCACCGCCGCCGGGGACGAACTGTGCATGGAGGTGCGAGGGATCGGTCCGATC
This sequence comes from Acidimicrobiales bacterium, assembly GCA_050743905.1. Taxonomy (GTDB): domain Bacteria; phylum Actinomycetota; class Acidimicrobiia; order Acidimicrobiales; family RAAP-2; genus JBOGGH01. Next base: position 1,677 of record JBOGGH010000404.1, on the reverse strand, counting down.
CGCCTGCCGGTGTCGGAGACACAGGCGGAGGAGCTGTGCAGGATCGGCCGCCCCGCGCGCTACGGCCGGGGCGAGGACACCCTGCTCGACCGGGCTGTCCGCGATACCTGGGAGATCCCCCGGTCCAAGGTCAAGATCGACAAGCGCAGGTGGGACCGGACGCTCGTGCCGATGCTGGCCGGCAGGACAAGGCAGACCTCGCCTGGCTCCGCCGGAGCCGGAAGGCGCCGCAGGACGGCGCCTGCACTCGGTCGTCGCCGCTGTAGCTGGCGGGCCCTACCAGCGGGCCGGTCCGGGTCAGCCCGACAGCATCGACGTGATCTGCGCCATGTCGAAGTAGTCGCGCCAGGCGCAGATCCTGCCGTCGCGGATCTCGAAGGTCCCCATCACCGGCAGGGCGGCCACCCGGCCGCCCATGGTGAACGTGTCGACCCGCTCGGTGAGCACCACGTCGCCGCGGACCGCCAGGTGCCGCGTCTCGATCACCAGGCGGTCGCACATGCCGAAGAAGCCGGCGATGAAGGCGATGGTGGCCTCCAGCCCGACCGCCGGCTCCATGGGGATGTTGTGGTAGACGACGTCGTCGGTGAAGAAGGGCCGCAGCGCCTCGGCGTCGTGGCGCTCGAAGGCGGCGCACAGCCCCAGGACGGCCTCCTCGCCCGGGTCCCGGCCGACGTCCGCGCCGCTGTCCCCCCTGCCGTCCGCGGCGGCCACGGCTACTCGTAGTACCCCGAGTGGATGTACACGCAGGGCACCCCCTCGGCCACGAACATGGCGTGGTTGGACGGGTCGTCCTCGAGGGCCAGGCGCAGGTCGAGGCCGTACCCGCGCAGGTCCTGCACCACGCCACGCTTGTACACGGTGACGCGATCGTAGTCACCCCGGTCCCGCATGACCAGCAGGTCCCAGCGCAGCCCGTACCGGGCGAGCCAGGCCACGGTCTGCGGGCGCACCCGCAGCGGCCGGCCGGTGACCAGCACGACGGAGAGCCCGGCGTCGAGGAGCTCCAGCAGGCGCGCCACCTCCTCGATCACCGGGTCGTCCCCGCAGGCCTCGAAGAAGGCCGCCCAGTCCCGCCGGCCGCGCTCGATGAAGTGCTGGCGGCCGGCGGCGTCCGACAGCACGCCGTCGATGTCGAAGACCACCGCCGGTCCGGCCCGCACCGGGCCGTCCCGCCAGAGCCAGTTGGGCGGGCCGTCCCCCGCCGACGGCCGCTCGTCCACTCGTGCCTCGCAGTCCCTTCCTCGCCCGGATCCTGAGAATACCGGCAGCCGTCCGGGGCCCAGCGGCGTGGGGCGCCACCGGCACCGTGGCAGAATGGCCCCTCATGACGCCCCCCGCCCCTGGCGTGCCGGCGGCGCCTCCCGGCTGCTCCCCCCCGGCGTCCCCTGCGTCCCCGGCGGTCCCCGGCACGCCTGCCACGGACCTGCCGGCGCCGGGCCCCGCGGTCGTCCACGTGGGCCTGGGCCAGCGGACGGTGGTGGTGGGCGACCTGCTCCTGGGCCCGAACGCCACCGCGTCCTCCACCGCGCTCGCCGGCGACCTGGCCGCCACCCTCGACCGCTGGGTGGGACCGGGCACCGTGGTGGTCTGCGGGAACCTGTTGGCGGGCGGGGCGGCCGCTGACGGGGACGGCGCCCGTGCCGCCCTCGCCGCCCACCCGGCGCTGGCCGGGGC
>JBOGGH010000403.1:0-3270 GCA_050743905.1 Acidimicrobiales bacterium | reverse complement strand
GGGCGGCTCCGGGCGCTCGGGGCCCTCGGGGCCCGCCCGGTGGTGGCCGCCGTGCTGGCGGTCGGCGTGGGGACGGCGCTGGCCGCGGTGGCCATCGTGCCGTTCCTCCAGCTCCTGCACCACTCGTCCACACTCACCGCCCGTCCCCGGTCGGGGGTGCACGTGCAGGCCGAGTACGTCTTCGCCGCGTTCCTGCCGACCTACTTCCCGGGCAGCTTCGAGATCGAGACCGCCTTCTACGTGGGGGCGCTCCCGCTCATGCTCGGCGTCGTGGCCCTGTTCCGGCCGCGGGTGGAGCGGGTGGCGGTGGCGCTGGCCGGCGCGGCCTGCGTGCTGGTGGTGCTCGGCGTCCAGCCGCTGTTCGCGCTGGCCGGCCACACGCCGGGGCTGGACGAGACCTACCTCGACCGCCTGACCATCGTCTACGTGCTCTGCGTGGCGCTGCTGGCCGGGTGGGGCCTGGACGACCTGCTCCGCCGGCGCGTCTCCCGGCGCCAGGCGGTGGGCGGGGCCGCGGTGGCCGTGGGGATCCTGGTGCTCCCGCTGGTGGTGGTAGCCGCGACCGGGGGCACCTCGCTGCACTTCCTCGGCCAGGCGGTCGACATCGCGTGGCTCTTCGCCCGGAACCCGTTGCCCCACGCGCCGCACGTGGTGGCCGTGGTGAGGCTGGCGGCGCTGGTCATGTGGTGCACGGTGGCGGCCTTCGCCGTGGTGCTGCTCCTGCTGCGCCTGGGGGGTCGCCTCCCGGCGCGGCTCTTCGCCGTCCTGGCGATCGCCCTGGTAGTGGGGGACCTCTTCCAGGCCGGGATGGGCTACAACCCCGCGGTCCCCGACGCCCAGGCCACGCAGCCGGTGACCGCCGCCATCCGGTACCTCCAGGGCCAGCAGCGGGACGGCGCGTCGCGCTACGTGGCGGTGACCCCGTACAACACGGTGGACCCGTTGCCGCCCGACGTGAACCTCCGCTACCACCTCTACGACCTGCGCGGCTACGACTTCCCGGTGCCCACACGGTTCGGGAAGCTCTGGCAGCGCTACGTGGCGCCGCCCACGCCGCTGCTGCCGCTGAACACGCCGACAGTGCCGCTCACCGTCTACAACACCATCGAGCCGTCCACCATGCGGATCCTGTCGCTGTTCGGGGTGCGGGACGTCCTGGAGCAGAAGCACGAGCCGGTGCCCAACGTGCCCGGGTTGCGGGTGGCCTACGACGGGCCGGACGCCACCATCTACCGCAACCTCTCGGCGCTGCCCCGCACGTGGCTGGTGGCGGACCAGGTGGTGGTCCCGGGCGCGCCGGCGCAGTTGGCGCGGGTGGGGTCGGCCGGGTTCCACCCGCGCACCGAGGTGCTGACCGGGACCCGGCTGCCGGGCCTGGCCACAGCCTCGGCCACCGCCCTGCGCGGTGCCACCGGCGGGGTCGGCGCGGCGCACATCGACGCCTACGCCGCCGAGCAGGTGACGATCACCGCCCACGCGAGCCGGGCGGCCGAGCTGGTCCTGTCCGACACGTGGTTCCCGGGCTGGCAGGTGACGGTGAACGGCCGGGCCGAGCCGATCTCGGAGGTGGACTACCTCCTGCGGGGGGTGTCGGTGCCGGCGGGCACGGACCGGATCGTCTTCACCTACCGCCCGTCGAGCTACACCGAGGGCTGGGTGCTGAGCCTGCTGGCGGCCGTGGTGGTCGCGCTGGCCGTGGGGTGGGAGCTCATGCGCCGCCGGCGCCGGCCGCATGAGCGCCGGCGGGGCACCGTGCGTGGCGCCCACGCCCGCGGCGCCCATGCCCGGGGCGCGGCCGGCGACCCCGGGGGGTCACGTCAGGTGGACGTCAGCTCGCCTGTCGCCAGGTCCGGCAGCCCCGGGAAGTAGTCCCACCACAGGCAGAGACGAGTTGCCCGGTAGGCCACCGCCAGGCCGAAGATGGCAACGGTGAGCGCGATCAGAAAATCCGTGCCGGACGAGACGACGTTCCCCGCGAAGTTCAGGTCGTACCGTGTCCGGGCCTGAATGAAGGACGCGACCACCCGTACGACGCCCGCAGTAGCGGTGACGACCAACAGGAGGGACGCCCACGAAGCGAGCGGTCTGAGACGGCGAAGGTGCGTTCCCGCTGGTCCGACGTCGAGTTCGTCGACGTAGCCATCGGCGTCCATCGGGTCTTCACCTTCCGACGTGCCTCCGTCTTCGAGGGCTCCAGACCAGCGATGCGCTCCCCACCACGTCAGCCCCACCACGACGATGAGCAGTGCGGCGACGTAGTCGCTCCACGAGGTCGCATTGAACATGGTGGTGGTAATCGATGTTCGTGTCGGGCCGGGAAGCTGCTGTCCCAGTAGCACCGCGCCGGCGGTGAAGCCCGCGATGCTCAGCGTGCACACGCATGCCCCGGCGAGGGCGAGAAGCTCGGGGGCGTCCCAGCCGACGCGCTCGGGTTCGGCACCGTCCTCCCCGATTGGATCTTCCTCGATCCATCGAGCATCGGCGATCGGCGCCTCGTCCACGTTCCCCCCTCGGTGTGTGGTCAGGTCGGAGAGCCAAGAGTGTAGGGAGGAACGCGTGGACGCGCGTGTTGTTCGGGTACGGCCGGGGCTCCGTCGGGACCGCGACTAGGAAGGTGTCGCGTGCGCGGTCACGCACGCCGGGACGGCCGTGCCGCCGTGGGCGCGCAGCCGCCCGGGCGCGGTGCACCGGTCGAACGCCGTCCGGCCGATGGACAGCCGGGCCGAGGGCGCCCGCACGCCGGACCACACCCAGGACCCGGCGACGCGGTGCGGCGCCCGGCCGACGGCCAGGGTGAGGTAGCCCAGGGCCCAGGCGGTGGCGGCGGCGCGGTCGGCGTGGGGCTGGAGCACGGCGGGGTCCGGGACCACCGCTGTGGTGACCTGCCACCCGGCCAGGGCGTCGCGGACAGCGGACACGTTGCCCGCCGTGGGCGGCGCCAGCGTGGTGAAGAGGGACCCGGCGGCCACCAGCACCGCCTGCCCGGCGCGTTCCGGCCCGGCGCGGCGGGGGATGCTCTGCGGCCCGGCCCCGGTGGCCAGCGCGAACGGGAAGTCCTCCACCGCCTGCCAGGTCATGGCCGACCCGCCGGTGACCGGCAGGGGGAAGGTGAGCACCACCCGCCCGGGCGGGAGCGACGGCGCCACGGCGGTGAACCATCTCGGGAGGACCACGGGGCGCATGGTGAGCGGCACGTTGGGGGCGAGGGCGGCGGCCGGCGGGACGAGCGCCACGGCCGCCACCGCCAGGGCGCCCACGCCGGCCACCAGG
>JBOGGH010000402.1:0-3300 GCA_050743905.1 Acidimicrobiales bacterium | reverse complement strand
GACAGGGTCCAGAAGGCGCAGGCGCGGCTGGAGCTGAAGCTCGGCCGGCCCGCCACCCTCGCCGAGCTGGGCATCGAGGTGGAGATGCCCGAGGACAAGCTGGTGGAGGCCCTCCGGTTCCGGGCCGAGCCGCTGTCGCTCTCCGAGCCGCTGCGAGAGGACGGGGACGCCGAGCTGGGCGACGTGGTCGAGGACCGCTCGGCGGAGTCGCCCTTCGAGGTCGCCGCGGTGTCGCTGCTGCCCGAGGAGATCGGGCGGCTCCTCTCGCCGCTGGACGAGCGCGAGCGCGAGATCCTCCGGCTCCGCTTCGGCCTCGACCGCGGCGAGCCCCGCACCCTCGAGGAGGTGGGGGAGCACTTCAACCTGACCCGGGAGCGCATCCGCCAGATCGAGGCCCGGGCCATGTCCAAGCTCCGGCACCCGTCGTCGGACACCGGCGCCCGGGACCTCCTGACCGTCTGACGTCGGAGCGGCCGCCCCCGGGCCCACGCCGCCGGCGACGTCGAGGCGGGCGGACGGCCGGACGGGCGGACGGCCGGACGGGCGGACGGGCGGACAGCGGGACCGCCGGGTAGCATCGGGGGCATGAAGAAGCTCATCCTGCTTGCTCTCCTGGTCACCCTGGGCGTGGTCGCCGCCAAGCGGCTCCGCTCGGCCTGACCCGGGCCCGTCCCGGGCCCCACCCCTCACCACCGCAGGACCCGGCGGCTCCGGCGCGCCGGGCCCTGGTACGAGCGAGCCCCTCAGGCGGTCCTCTCAGGCGGCCCCCTCAGGCTGCGGAGCGCGCCGGGAACCGGCCCGGGCGCGGGCCGCCACCGGCAGCCCGCGCCGCGTCGCGCAGCCGGTGGGTCCGCCAGAGCAGGATCGCCGCCCCTGCGGCCAGGGCCAGGCTGGTGGTGAGGACCGGCGTCCGCACGGTCATCCGGTCCCGCAGCCGGACGGGCTTGGTGAACTGGCGCGTCTCCCAGCCCCGCTCCCGGGCCACCCGGGCCAGGGGCCGGTCGGCGTTGACGGCCACCGGGTGGCCCACCGCCTCCAGCATCGGCAGGTCGGTGGCCGAGTCCGTGTACGCGGACGACGCCTCGAGGTCGATCCCGGCGCGGCCCGCCAGATCCCGCATGGCCGTCGCCTTGCCCTCGCCGTAGGCGTAGAAGGCGAGGCGGCCCGTGTAGCAGCCGTCCCCGTCGATCTCGGCCGTCGAGGAGATGGCGCCGTCGGCCCCCAGCAGCTCGGCCAGCGGCTGGACGATCTCCTCCGGCGCCGCGGACACCAGGTAGATCCGGTCGCCGGCGGCCCGGTGCTGCTCCATCAGCTCGAGCGCCTCGTTGTAGATGAGCGGCTCGACGGTCTCGAGCAGGGTCTCCCGCACGATCTCGCGCACCCGGTCGCGCTGCCAGCCCCGGGTGAGGGCGAGCATCGACTCGCGGATCCGGGCCAGCCGCTGCTCGTCGGCACCGAACTGCAGGAAGATGAGCTGGCCCACCACGGCCCGGAGGACCACGCGGCGGTTGATCAGCCCGCCCCGCCGGAACGGCCCCCCGAAGGCGGCGATGGACGCCTTGGCGATGACCGTCTTGTCGAGGTCGAAGAACGCCGCTCGCACGTCCCCAATCGTACGGGCCCCCGGCCGCCGCCCCGGGTCAGCCGCCGATGAAGAGCGCCTGGACGGCCTGCTCGGCCTCACCGGTCACCAGGACCAGGACCTCGTCGCCGGCCTGGAGGACGGTGTCGCCCCTGGGGACCACCAGCCGGTCGCTGCGCACCACGGCCACCACCGTGGCGTCGCGGGGGATGCCCAGGTCGGCGATGGCCACCGACGCAGCGGGCGAGTCGTCGGCCAGGGTGATCTCCACCAGGTGGGCGGAGCCCCCCTGGAAGTGGAGCAGCCGGACCAGGGAGCCCACGGAGACCGCCTCCTCCACCAGGGCCGTCAGGAGCTGCGGGGTCGAGACCGACACGTCCACGCCCCAGCTCTCGTTGAACAGCCACTGGTTCTTGGAGTGGTTGACCCGCGCCACCACCCGGGGCACGGCGAACTCCTGCTTGGCGAGGAGGGAGACCACCAGGTTGTCCTCGTCGTCGCCGGTGGCCGCCACCACCACGTCCACCGTGGCCAGGCCGGCGGCGTCCAACGACGCCACCTCGCAGGCGTCGGCGGCCACCCAGGTCACGTCGAGCTCCTGGCGCCGCCGCTCCACCAGGTCCGGGTCCTGCTCCAGGACCAGCACGTCGTGGCCGCTGGCGTGCAGGTCGCGGGCGATGGCCGTCCCCACGCTGCCGGCGCCGGCGATGGCCACCCTCACCGGGAGCGACCCTCCGCCGCCACCTGCGGCCCGTCCCCAGCCGGTGCCGAGCCCAGGTGCCGGTCGAGCTCGCCGAGGGCGTCCGCCATGACCGCCACGTGGAGCTGGTCCCCCTCCTGACCCACCAGCTCGGGGGCGTCCAGGCGCGGCACGCCGGCACGGGTGACGCCCACGAGGCGCACCCGGCCCGGGATCTCGACCTCGGCCAGGCGCCGGCCGGCCCACCCCTCCGGCATGGCGCGGTCCACGAGGAGGAGCCTGCCGGACGCGTCCGCCCACTCGCCGGTGACCACCTCGGGCAGCAGCCGGCGCCGGACCTGGTCGATGGTCCACGTCACCGTGGCCACGGTGGGGATGCCCAGCCGCTGGTAGATCTCGGCCCGGCGGGGGTCGTAGATGCGGGCCACCACCCGCGGTATCTGGTACGTCTCGCGCGCGATGCGGACGGTGAGGATGTTGGTATTGTCGCCGCTCGTCACCGCGGCGAGGGCGTCAGCGCCGATCGTCCCGGCACGCTCGAGGTCGTCCCGGTCGAACCCGGAGCCCACCACGCGGCTGCCATCCCACCCGTCCGGCAGCCGGCGGAAGGCGCGCCCGTTGCGGTCGATGATGGCCACGGTGTGGCCCTCGGCGGTGAGCGACAGTGCCAGGCCGGAACCGACGCGGCCGCACCCGACCACCACGACGTGCATGCCGACAGTGCAACACGGTGCGGCGCCCGCTGTAAAGATCGGCCAGGCGCAGGTAGCCGGACCGGTCCTCCGGCCTCCGGCGTGACCGGTCCTCCGGCCTCCGGCGTGACCTGGCCTCCGGCCTCCGGCGTGACCTGGCCTCCGGCCTCCGGCGTGACCTGGCCGGCCGGCCGGGGCTCTACTCTTGCGCAGTGCGCGCCGACGACGGTGAGGGCCAGCAGGGAGCGCCGGCCCCCGGGAGCGCCGCCGCCGGCGTCCCGTCGCCGGGCCCGCGTGACGGGCACGCCGTCCACGGCGCGGTAGGG
>JBOGGH010000401.1:0-3314 GCA_050743905.1 Acidimicrobiales bacterium | reverse complement strand
TTCCTCGGGATAACGGCGGGATGTAGGCTCCTCCCTCCGCCTGGCTTCCTCCCGGCAAGATGGTCCTCTTCGTCAGCCACTACCTCGAAGAGGCCGACGCCAATGCAGACCGGCTCGTGCTCATCGCCCGAGGCGAGATCGTTGCCGACGGCCCGGCCACCGAGATCACGGCCGGCAAGCCGGTCCTTCGATGCTCCGGTCGACGCGTGGGAGGTCGCCGGGGGCGTTAGCGCTCTGGGGATCGAAGCGCCGGTGCGCCTCGCTGCCGCGCGACGCGGCTCGGCGCGTCCAGCAGGTGCTCAAGCTGACGAATGATCTGCCGATACCTAGCGGGGTTCCACCCCAGCCTGACGAGCTGTACGTCGCGCACGGCTGGTGAGTGGCTCCGGGCGTGGGCTCCGGCCATGCGCAAAACCGGCGAGGTGAATACCCTGCCGTCATGGACCGCCCGAAGCGGTTGGGTGCCCGTGAGGGCAGCGACGACCGGAGCCCGACATGACGCTACCGCGCTCGGTGGCCGACGTACTCGTTGACCACGTCACGCTCGAGGTCGAGTGCATCGACCGGATGTACCTGAACCTCTACGTCCCGAGGCTCCAGTACGCGACGGGCGTCGTCGGGTTCTTCAAGAACCACCGTGGGATGACGTTCGCCTCCTCGGTGCTGATGGACCCGATGACGCGCGGGTTCGTGCGTGACATCGAGCGCTTCGTCGCCGCGACAGGCGTCGATCTCGTGACCTTCGAGCGCGGCCAGCGCAAGGACGACGTCGCGAAGGAGTACCTCGCGAACTTCACCGGCGAGGAGGGCGTGCTGTTCGTCGGCAAGGCCCAGGAGAAGGCGACCGCCTATCGGACCGAGAAGCGGCGCAGCCCCGAGACCGGAGCCACCTACCCCTGGATCGTGCGGGCGACCGTCATGGTCAACCACTACTACGTCTACTGCGTCGATCGGGACTTCGGCCCGTTCTTCATCAAGTTCTGCTCGTACTTCCCCTTCAACGGGAAACTATGCCTGAACGGCAACGAGTGGGCGAAACGCCAGGCCGAACATGCCGGGGTCGGCTTCGAGGCGCTCGACAACGGCTTCTCGTCCTGCGAGGACCCCGAGCGGCTCCGCCGTATCTGCGCCCGGCTCTCACCCGCGAAGATCGACGCGCTGCTGCGCAAGTGGCTACGCATCCTCCCGCACCCCTTCACCGGGGCCGACCGCCGGGCGGGCTATCGCTACGACGTCTCGATCCTCCAGGCCGAGTTCTCTCTCACCCAGTGTCTCGACCGTCCCTTGTCGGGGAGGGTCTTCTTCGAGGAGGTGATCCGTGACAATCTCGACCTCGGTCGTCCCGATCAGGTCGCCTTGATCTTCGAGCGACGACCCGTGGCCGCCGGACTCAGCGCACTCGGCGCGGTCCTGCCGCTCGTGCCGGGCCGCAGCACCGGATCGGCATATTCGTACATCTTCCGCGCCCATCGTCAGTGGTCTTGACTGACCGCCTGGCCAAGATCGGAACGCCCTCTATTGAAGATCCGCCTGATCTGAGTGGTCTTTGGTCAGAGCGACTCGGTCCACTAGGTCCTGGACGCGAGCTACAGCTTCGTCCAGCGAGTAATCAAGTCGCTCAGTTTCGGCAAGACGGCGCCAAATGACTTCCCAGTCCGGCCAGGCGACCACCCTTGGTGGCCATGGATGCTTGCCGCGTAGTCCGAAGATCTCGATACAAGCATCGCGAAGGCCCGGCATCTGCTCGTCATCGAGCGCCAACTCCTCGATCAGGAGTATGTCGACGAGATCGCGGGCGCGCTGGTTGGAACGCTCCTCGCCGGTGTCCTCGGTGCAAGCGTGAAGCTTTTGAGCCAGCTGGTACCGGATCGGGAGAAATGGGATCACCTCGGCTTCCGCCAACCGCACAGGCTTGAGCGACACGGCCCCGGGGAGCAGCTCCACGCGGTCTATCGAATGTCCTTCTGCCGGCGAGAGCTCCATCGGGATGGTTACGAACTCCTTGGCTTTGTAGAGCAGCTTGACTTGAAAGCGCACCGGCGGTGGAACGAGCCCGGTACCTTCAATCACCTCGCCGGAAGTGGTCCTGCCGCTGAATCCACTCCATCCCACATGGAGTCGCTCGTCTATCAGGCCGATGGCTTGGGCTACTTCGCCACGATAAGCACCATCGAGGTCTTTGGAGGCGCGCGCCCGAAACCCGAACCTCAGCTCGAGTGCTGCACCGCCCATGAACGCGATGCGCTCCTGGCCCTCTTCGTCCTTCAGCCCGTCGAGCATCTGAATGATCGCCGTGACGCCGACGAGGCGACGCAGCCGACCGGACGTCACCAGCTCCGAGCTCTCTTTGGCCCAAGTGTCGAGAAGCCTGCCGAGATGCCCGCGGTCGCCAGGCGGTCGTGGTTCGGTGCTCATGACTTCATCGCTTTCGCTGCCGAGCGTGGCGCCGGCGCGGTACGGTCCGCCAGGCGCACGCGCAACCTTGAGGCCGTCAGCTCGCTGATGAGCTGTCGTCGCCGAGCGTTGTCGATCGCCTGCTCAACCATGTTGCCTTCGAGACCATTGTCGATCGCCTCCTCGATGGCAGCCCTTGGTGCGAGCACGGGGATTCCATCGACTTGATCGACCTGGTCCGGGTCGAGACGCCGCTGGCGGAGTCGGAACCGGCGATCCAGCGCCCGTCGGACTCGCTGCCGATTTGGGAGGATCACGTCGATCTCTCGTGGATTGACATCCGCCAGGTTCCACAGCGCCAAGGCCGCGTCGCCGGCGATGACGCCCTCTCCGCCGGCTGCGAGGACGGCTTCGTGGTACTCGTCAAGCGGACCAACTGGCAAGGCGGTCAGGCGGTAGAGCCCCTGTGCCCGCCGTTCCAGACGGCCTACCATGGCCAACCTGCGAAGGTAGTCGGGGCGTATCCCCGCCTCCCTGACGTCCTCCACCCGGACGAACCCGTGCTGCTCAGCCGCTAGCTCCACGAGACGATCGTAAGGTGTCGTCGGCACGGCAGAAGCGTACCATTCTCGCAACACCTTTGACGCTCTTAAACCCGCGGAGAGTCAAAAGCGTGGCGAGTAGGAACGTTATTGGCGTAACCTCGAATCGACCTTGAGCTCACCTTGCCCTCTAGGTATGTAAGATGTGTGTTGGTGGTAAGAGACGAGAGAACCACGGGAGGTTGAAGGTGGTGATCGCGGAAGTCGCAGTCACACTCGACGGCAGGCTCAATCGGCAGCCACGATCCGGACCACGCGTCACCCACCACGCCGTGGTCCGGTACATCGAGAGGGTTGAGCCGTCGGCCACTGGTTACC